>JAQTWR010000412.1 GCA_028689195.1 Anaerolineales bacterium
GACCATTCCAATAATACGAAGAATAAATTCAAAACTCATAATAACTCCTGAATAAATGAAATAAATGCTGCGGGATAATAGCACGACTGATAAGGCGCGTCAATTGCGGCTATGGAATTCATATAATATTGTTATAATTTGAAAACTATGGCAATTGACCGTTTTGGACGAAACATTCATTACCTGCGCATCAGCCTTACGGATCACTGCAACCTGCGCTGTATCTATTGTATGCCCGAGGATATGACCTTCCGCCCCAACGCGGATTTGATGCAGGATGACGAAATACTCTTTTTTACGAAGATGTTCGCCAGCCTCGGCTTCGACAAAATTCGACTCACCGGCGGCGAGCCGACTGTGCGCGCGAATATTGTGGACATTGTGCGCGGAATTTCTTCCACCGAAGGAATCCGCTCCGTTTCGATGACGACCAACGGGTTGCTGCTTAATAAACTGGCGCAGCCTCTCGCGGATGCGGGGTTGCAGCGCGTGAACGTCAGCATTGATACGCTCAATCCCGATAAGTTTAAGCGATTGACCCGCTGGGGAAAATTGGAAGAAGTTTGGGAGGGAATCCTCGCCGCCGAAAGCGCGGGGCTGACTCCCGTCAAGCTGAACGCCGTTGTGGTGAAAGGCTATAACGAGGACGATGTGATTGACCTCGCCGCGCTGACGGTCGAGCATGGCTGGCAGATGCGCTTTATCGAGATGATGCCTTTCGCCGGCGCGACGGATATTCAAGTCAATCAAGTCATCACCATGAAGCAGATTCAGGAAAATATCGAATCTGAATTTGGAAAATTGGAAGTCGCCAATAATGGAAAACTAGACGGCGAAGCGAAGGTTTTTCACATTCGCGGCGCGCGCGGCGATGTGGGTTTTATTTCGTCGGTTACGCAGCCGTTTTGTTCCGCATGTACGCGCGCGCGCCTGACTGCAGACGGCAAACTACGCCTGTGTCTGCTGCGCGAAAAAGAAGTGGATTTGCTCTCGCCGTTGCGCGCGGGCGCAACCATGGAAGAATTGCGCCGCCTCATCCTTGACGGCGTTTGGCAAAAACCCTGGGGACACGGGCTTGCGGACGGGGTCATCCCGTTGAACCGCATTATGAGCGAAATCGGAGGATAGTATTTTGGCAATCAAAAACATCAAGGCGGTCTTGTTCGACCTTGACGGCACGCTTTCTCATCATCACCCTTCTGGCGCGGATTTTTTTGCAGACCATATCAGCGGCTTGGGGTTTAAGATTTCGGCGGAGGATAAAATCCGCGCCGAGCATTGGACGCATTTTTATTTCGCCCGCTCGCTTGAAATTCAATCTGACTCTAAAACCTACGCGGATAGCGAAGAAGCCTTTTGGACGAATTTCTCCAAGCGGCGCATGGTGGCGCTTGGGCTGCCTTCTTCTGACGCGCTCGAACTCGCCCCGAAAATTTCCGCGTACATGGCTGAAGTCCACAGACCCAAAGCCTTTGTGCCTGAAGACGCGTTCCCAATGTTGGAGTCTTTGAAGTCGGCGGGATATATTCTGGGCATGGCTTCAAACCGCGAAACGCCGTATCTCGATAAGTTGAAAAAATTGAAACTGGATACTTATTTCAAATTTGCGCTCGCGGGCGGCGAAGTGAATTCCTTCAAACCGCACGGCGCGATTTTTGAACGCGCATTGGAACTGGCTGGCGTTTCCGCATCCGAGACGGTGTATATCGGCGATAACTACTACGCGGATGTGGTCGGCGCGCAGCGCGCGGGCATCACGCCCGTTCTGTACGACCCGTCGAATCTATTTCCCGATATGCAATGCGCGGTGATTCGGTCGTTCGATGAATTGACGGGGTTGTTGTAAACGGAATGCGGCGCTGCGCCGCGTCGTAGAAAAGGAGTCTATTATGGCTTGGGAACGAAAAATCATGCGGATTGTGCGCGTGCGTAATTCGCAAAAAAAAGGCGTGCTTGCAAAACTATTGACCGCCATTGCCGAAGCGGGCGGAAACATCGGCAGCATGGTGCTGATGACCGAAACCTCGCGGCATGTGGTCAGGGATATCACCATCACCGCAGAGGACGAGCAGAAACTTGAATCCATTATCGATGCCATGCGGAACAATGAGGGGACGGTCATCATCGAAATCCGCGACGAGGTTTTGGAACTTCACCAAAAAGGGAAGATTGCCATCCGCTCGCGCTACCCCATCGATTCGCTGACCACGCTGCGGCGCGTCTACACGCCCGGCGTCGCGGAGGTTTGTCTTAGAATCGCCAAAGACCCGTCGCAGGCGCGTTTGTACACCAGCATCAGCCACATGGTCGCCATCGTCACAGACGGGACGGCGGTGCTTGGGCTTGGGGATATTGGTCCGCTGGCGGCGATGCCCGTCATGGAAGGCAAAGCCATGTTAATGGAAACGCTCGTCGGTCTTTCGGGCATTCCCATTTTGTTGAACACAAAAGACACCGAAGAGATCATCGCGGCGGTCGCCGCTATTTCGCCGACCTTCGCCGCGATTCAATTGGAGGATATATCCGCGCCGCGCTGTTTTGAAATCGAAGAGAGGCTGCAAGCCATGCTCGACATTCCCGTCCTGCATGACGACCAGCACG
>JAQTWR010000068.1:0-7193 GCA_028689195.1 Anaerolineales bacterium
ATCGTCCGCCGTACAAAGTGGTTATGGACGACGTTTTTGTGACCCTGTCCAAGAATCCGCCTGAGCGGAATGTTGACCTTTCGGCGGCTGGATTAAGCGAGCGGCAGATCCGCTTATGGGGCGACGCCGTGCTGGCGGCGGTTAAACACGGGATGTCCGCTCCGCTCGTTGAGCGCAAACATATCGAGGCGAAGAGCGACGCGTTCCTTCGGCGCATGGAGAAACTAAAGGCGTGGAGGAAAAAAATTGGAATCGAAGTCGGAGTCGAATCCGACGTCATTCTGCCGAAACCTTATTTGCTCATCCTCGCCGAAACGCCGCCAAAGGACGCGGGCGAATTAAGTCAGTTGATGAAAGATACGCCTTCGCGCGTGGAAAAATACGGCGCGCAAATTTTGAAAATGCTTGGGGGAAAAAGTGCGAATTAGTTTTCACGGCGCGGCGCATACCGTGACGGGCAGTCAGCATTTGCTGGAAATCAACGGCGCGCGGCTGCTTTTGGATTGCGGCATGTTTCAGGGAAAACGCTCCGAAACATACGCGCGTAATTTGAATTTCAAATACGACCCGCGCAAAGTGGACGCGGTGATTCTCTCGCACGCGCATATTGACCATTCGGGCAATTTGCCAAATCTCGTCAAGAAGGGCTTCGAGAAAAAAATCTACGCCACCCGCGCAACAGTTGACCTCGCAAGTTTGATGGTGGCGGATTCCGGGCGCATTCAAGAAGCCGACGCAAAATTTGTGAATAAGATGCGCGCGCAGCGCGGCGAATCCCCGATTGAGCCGTTGTACGCGCAGGCGGACGCGGATAAAGTCGCGGATATGTTTGCGGGCATAGATTATGGCGAAGCCTTCGAGCCGATCCCCGGCGTGATTGCGCGTTTTTACGAAGCGGGACATATTTTGGGTTCTGCGGGCGTTTCGCTGGATATTGAAGAGAAGGGCAGAAAATTCCGCTTGTGGTTTTCGGGCGATATTGGCAGATATAAACTTCCGCTATTGCGCGACCCCGTTCCGCCGGAAAATGTAGATTACATGATTATGGAATCTACATACGGCGATAAAAAACACGACGACCCCGAAAAGGCTTTTGTCGAATTCAAAAGCGTGGTGAAGAAGACTCTGGAGCGCGGCGGCAAGGTGATTGTTCCCGCCTTCGCGGTGGGGCGCACGCAGGAAATCGTTTTGCATTTGAACGAGATGATGTATTCCAACGAAATTCCGAGCGCGCCCGTATTTGTGGATAGTCCGCTGGCTGTGAACGCTTCGGATGTTTTTAGCAAACACCCCGAATGTTTCGACGACGAGACGCGCCAGTTTGTGCGCGAAGCGCGTCATCCCGCGCTGAATTTCAAGGCGCTGACCTATGTCAAGTCTGTGGAAGAATCCAAGGCATTGAACGAGCGCAAAGACCCGATGGTGATTATCTCCGCTTCGGGCATGGCTGAGAATGGTCGCGTCGTGCATCACATCCGCAATAATATTGAAAATCCAAAGAACACGATTTGCATTGTCTCGTGGCAGGCTCCCGATACGCTGGGGCGCAAACTCGCCGACCGCGAACCGCAGGTGCGTATTTTCGACGAAACATACGAACGCAAATGCGATGTCGCCACCATCGGCGGGCTTTCGGGTCACGCGGGACAGGACTTGCTGTTGAAGTACGCAGCGAACGTCAAGTCTTCCGTCAAACAAATCTTTTTGGTGCATGGCGAAGAAAAACAAGCCATGACGTTAAAGGGGCTGCTGAAAGATCAAAACATGGACAATGTCCATTACCCAGAATTGCATGAAAGCGTTGAACTATAAAAATTTTCGGGTATAATCTCGCCGCTTCATAAATTGGGGAGGTGCCAGAGTGGCTGAATGGGACAGTCTCGAAAACTGTTGTAGGCTCCGGTCTACCGAGGGTTCGAATCCCTCCCTCCCCGCAAGACAACCCTCCGAGGTCTTCAAGGTCTCGGAGGGTTTATTTTTGGGTCTTTGAGGTTTGCCGTGATAAGCCACAACCCGTAGCGCGACATTAATGTCGCGCCACCATAGATAGCCAAAAATCAGAAATCATCACAGCAATTCCCGAAGAGCCTTATATTTTTAATGGTAAGATTCTAATGATGAAACTAAACCTTGCCCTAGCCCAGATCAATACGAAATTGGGAGATGTGGAATCCAATCTCGAAAAGCACTTGGCTTATATCGAGCAAGCCAAAGCCGAAAAATCCGACTTGCTCGTTTTCCCCGAACTTTCTTTAACAGGATATGTTTTGCAAGACCTGGTCGCTTCTGTGGCGCGTAAGCCCGTTGACGACGACCCCGTCTTCCGTCATTTACTCAAGGCAAGCCGCGATCTCGATCTCGTCATTGGGTTTGTGGACGAGGACTCGCGCCATAGATTTTATATCGCCTCCGCGTATCTTTCGGGCGGCAAAACGCTGCATGTGCATCATAAGGTTTATTTGCCGACTTACGGCTTGTTCGACGAGGGACGATTCTTCGCGTGGGGCGATTCCGTCCGCGCATTTGATACGCGCTTCGGGCGCGTGGGGATGCTCATCTGCGAAGATTTTTGGCACGCTTCGCCGCCATATTTGCTCTGGCTTGACGGCGCGGATATTATGCTGTTTTCATCCGCATCTCCCGGGCGCGGATTGAACGACAAAGAAAAACTCGAATCTGCGCGTTGGGTGGAAGGCGTGACGAAGGCTTACGCCAGCATGTTTACATCTTTTGTCGCGCACGCAAACCGCGTCGGCTATGAGGACGGGCTTCACTTTTGGGGCGGCGCGGCGGCTTTCGATCCCAACGGAGAAGAACTCGCGCATGGACCATATAACGAAGAAGCCCTTACCTTCGCGCAATTGGATTTGAATCAACTTCGCCGTACTCGCGCGCGTTTGCCGCTGCTGCGCGACGAGCGGACGAACCTCGCCATGTCTGAATTACAGCGGATATTGCAAAAATGACCGATATCAACCTCACTATCAACACCGACCTTGCCCGTGAAATTCTCACAGGTTTCATTAAATCTGAAATTACGCGGGTGGGAATCTCCCGCGCCGTAGTGGGGCTTTCGGGCGGATTGGATTCCGCGCTTTCGTGCGCGCTTGCCGCCGAAGCGCTCGGCGCGGAAAATGTCCTCGCGGTGCGGATGCCGTACAAAGCGTCGAGTCAGGATTCGCTTGATCACGCGCAACTGCTCATTGACCAACTCGGCGTGCAAGGCAAGACGATTGAAATTACGAACATGGTTGAACCGCTGTTCAAACTTGACCCTGAAATTTCAAAAATGCGTATGGGAAACATCATGGCGCGCGAACGCATGATCGTGCTATATGATCAAAGCGAAGCGTTCAAAGGACTTGTGGTCGGCACAAGCAATAAGACGGAAATCCTCTTGGGCTACAGCACTTTATTTGGAGATTCCGCCAACGCGCTGAACCCGATTGGCGATTTATACAAAACGCAAATTCGCCAACTCGCGCGCGCGATGAATATTCCCGCGCCGATTATAGATAAGCCGCCTTCAGCCGACCTGTGGGAAGGTCAGACCGATGAAAAAGAACTCGGCTTTACCTATGAGGATGTGGATAAACTTTTGTATCTTTTAGTGGATCAGCGTTACAGCCCGCAGGAGGCTGCCGAAGCGGGCTTTGACGAAACCTTTGTCGAAACCGTTGTGAGGCGCGTTCGCCGCAACCAGTTCAAACGAACGCCGCCGCCGATTGCCAAAGTCAGCAATCGCACCATCGGCTATGATTTTTTGTACCTGCGCGATTGGGGAACTTAATCGCCGAAGCCCTTTTGCGTTACTTTTTGAAAGCCAAGTTAAGCGGATGGGAATGGTTCGCTTTCTTCCGTAAACAGGAATTTCTTTACGACAAGAACTGCGCCGCCGAATGCGATTCCTAATATTCCTGTGATGCCGGGCAAAATCCACATCAGCGCCATGCTGCTTGCAGATTTGATTCTCGCGTCCAATGGGTGTTCGGGATCATATAACACTGTGACGTTGTTGCCTTTTTCATAGTACTGCGCGTCGCTGCCTTCGCTCATTTGCGCCGCGCGCTTGCGACCGTCGGATGCGGTAAATGTGACTACGGGGTAATAGAAGTCGCGTCCAATGCGGTCTTGCGGGTCGGTGTATTCGCGGCGCACGGTAATATCGGTCACAACGCCGTCGGCGCTTTCCTCTTTGCTCATCTTTTGAACGTTGAAAAATGACGAGACGCCCGCAATCAGTAGCATCAACGCGGCGATGCCCGTGAAGATTCCCATTACGGTTTTTTCGACGGTGTGGCTTGAATTTATTTTTCGCAGTTCCTCGAATTCTTTTTCGTCGAACTTAAAGTCTTGGAAATCGCTATCTTCAGAAGCCTGCATCATCGCCGCCAGTTTATCTCTGTCGTTTTCATTCGGCACGTCGTCCAGCGATTCGTAGATTGCGCCATCCACTTCAAACGAGACGGCTTCGTCGTTTTCCCAATTGATCGAATATTTTTTCTTTGTCATTTGTAAGATTTCCTTGTTTAAGTTTTGACGCAACGATTACATGATAAAACATACTAGCCGCCCGACGCGGTGAACGGTCGGACGACTAGAAAACATACGGTCTTTTTTTAGTCAAAATTATTAATGACGCCGATACATCTCGCCTGCGGTTACTTTGAAATCCAGCCGATTTTGTTCGGGCGCGAAGACGCAGGTTGCAAAGTTCGTGAAGGCGCAGGGCGGGCAAAATGCCTTGTTAAAGTCAATAAAGATTGCGCCGTTTTCTTCCTGATCGGCGATGAGATAACGTCCGGTGGGATATGTCTCGTCGCGGCTCGTCGGGTCCCAAAAGCGGATAAAGAACGCGCCGCTGTCTTCTTTGTTGACGTCGAGTTGATAGCCCTTTCCGTCAAACTCAAATTCGAGATAACCTTCGACGGGAAACTCGGATTTCTCGCCGCTGACGTCGGGGAAGTAAGCCGTCTTTGGACGGTCATACGGCGAGTAAACTGCGGGGATGCGGAAACTTTCGTCAATATCGTACCAGATGCGCGGCGGAGCGTCGCGTCGTTCTTCGCTTTGGTTGTCCCATATTCGCGCGCCGAAGCGCCTCCCGCGCTGAATCACAACGATTTGAATATCCAGCAGGTTGATGAAACTCGGCGTTTCGGCTTCGTCGGTTTGCATGACGAGGAAGTTCGTTTCTTCGCCGTTGACGCGCACCGTTTGATTTGGCGCGACATGCAGGCTGACGGATTTTCCGTTAAAGTCAAGGTAGCCGATATTTGCGGGCGCGCGCTCGGGAAGTTGAACTTCGCATTGCGGGTCGGAGCCAAGTTTGTTCTTGCCGATTTTCAACCAATATAAGCCGACCAGCGCGAGCCATCCATTTTCTTTGCGGATGATTTCGTCGCGCTCCTGTCTCCACTCGTTTATGATTTGGCGGTACGATTTATTTTCCATGCGCTGATTAGCCTTATACGGCGACGGCGACGCTGGGGACGCCCAAATAAGTGATCAGTCCGAATATCAGCATTGCGATTGCAAAAAACGAGAAGACCATTCGCAGATTGCTTTCTTCTTTGAGCAGCGAAGCCCACGCGGCAAACGCCACGCCCAACGCCATGATCATTACCACAAGTTGAAGTTTGTCGCCGCGCTCGTTCCAATCTGACGCGAGTTTGAAATACGCCTCCGAAGCGCTGAACAGTTCGGTGGATGTGGCTGCCATCTCTGTGTAGTATTGCTCATCCCATACGTTATTTGGGTCGCGGGCGATGGCGTCTTGCAATTGCTGCGAGAAATCGTTTTGGTAATATTCCGCCACGTCGGGATTGCTTGTTTGATTTAAGTACCAGTTGTCGTAATAGTTGTAATCTTGTCCGATATTCTGGTTTTCCGTCAGGTATTCGGCGTTGCCGTCGTTGAGGCTTTGCATACCTTTAATTTCGGCGTTATTTTGTTCGCCGCCCGCTAGAGAGCTCTGGTAGCTGGATAGGGCTGTAAATACGCTTAATATTGCAATCAATGCGCCAAGTAAAAGTTCGTTGCCGAGAAAGCGGAGGTATTTCATTTTGTGTAATTTCCTTTTTGTGTGATGTTGGATTTTGAGATTGCAATGTAATTATAAAATAAGATTGAAAATCTCGCATTTGCGTTTTTGTTATAAAATAACGGCGGCTGAAAAAATTCGCGTTTTATCAAAGGAGAGCAATATGGGATTGAAACCCGACCGCTGGATTCGCAAGATGTCGTTGGAACAAAAAATGATCGAACCGTTTGTAGATAAACAAGTGCGTCAGGGCGTCATCTCCTACGGCGTTTCCTCTTACGGTTATGACGTTCGCGTTGCGGACGAATTTATGATATTTACGAACGTTCATTCCGCGATTGTCGACCCGAAGAATTTCGACACCAAATCCATGTTTGAGTTCAAAGGCGATGTGTGCGTCATTCCGCCGAACTCGTTTGCGTTGGCGCGCACCATTGAGTATTTCCGTATTCCGCGCAACGTGTTGACGGTTTGTCTCGGCAAATCAACTTATGCGCGCTGCGGGCTGATTGTGAACGTCACGCCGTTTGAGCCTGAGTGGGAAGGTTTCGTCACGCTTGAAATTTCAAATACAACGCCGTTGCCAGCGAAAGTTTACGCCAACGAAGGACTCGCGCAGGTATTGTTTTTTGAAGCCGACGAAGAGTGCGAAATTTCGTATGCGGATAAAAAAGGAAAATATCAAGGTCAGCAATCCATTGTGCTGCCGAGATTGTGAAAATAAAAAGGACATGGATTTCCATGTCCTTTTTATGTCTTTACTCTTTGTCTAACATCATACTGGCTTCTTCGTTCAACCAGCGGCGACCGTCGCGCGCGAGCAGGTCGTAACTTTCGGGGGGACCCCAACTTTCGGGTTTGTAAATGGATAAGGGCGGAGTCTGGTGCGATTCCCATGTTTGCAGAATCGGGTCAATCAACGACCATGCGGTTTCTACTTCGTCCGCGCGGGTGAATAGGGACGCGTCGCCTTGCAGCGCGTCGAGTAAGAGTCTCTCGTAGGCTTCGGGCATGGCGGCTTTGCCGAAGGCTTGAGAGTAGCGGAATTCCATATCCACCGAGCGGGTTTCCGCGACGGTATCGGGAGCCTTCGCTTCAAAGCGGACATGCAAACCCTCGTCGGGTTGCAGATAGAGCACAAGCATATTTG
>JAQTWR010000068.1:7203-10272 GCA_028689195.1 Anaerolineales bacterium
ATGGCGAGCGGCGGCTCTTTGAATTGAATGATGATTTGCGACTGCTTTTCCGCGAGATTTTTGCCGGAGCGCAAATAGAACGGAACGCCCTTCCAGCGCCAGTTGTTGACGTAAAGCCGAAGCGCCGCATAAGTGGGCGTAGTGGAATTTGGATTTACCTGATATTCGTTTCGATACCCCTTATATTGCGCGCGCACCGTGTTCGCGGAAACCTGTTCGGGCGTCATGGGCTGCACCGCGCTGAGGACTTTTACTTTTTCATTTCGCAAGTGACCCGCGCTGAACGAGGCGGGCGGTTCCATCGCGACAAGGGTGAGCAATTGCAGTAGATGATTTTGGAACATATCGCGCAGCACGCCTACGCCGTCGTAGAATCCCGCGCGGTGTTCAAGTCCGACCCGCTCCGCAACTGTGATTTGCACATGGTCAATATAGGTGCGATTCCAGATCGGCTCAAAGATGGTGTTGGCAAAGCGCGTGAATAAAATGTTCTGCACGGTTTCTTTGCCGAGATAATGGTCAATGCGGTAAATCTGGTTCTCGTTCAACGCCTTGTGGACTTGTTTGTTCAGCGTAACCGCCGAAGCGAGGTCTGTGCCAAACGGTTTTTCAAGCACTACGCGCCGCCAGGCGGTATCTTCTTCGCGCAACTGTCCCGACGCGCTCAGGTTGTCAATAATGGCGGGGAAGAGGGTGGGCGGGAGCGCCATATAAAATAAGCGATTGGCTTCGCCGTTTTCCAACTGGGTGAGGTGTTCGGCAAGGTTGGCGAAGTCGTTTGCTTCGGTATATTTGCCGCAGAGATAATATAGATTCGGCGCGAAGACATTCCACTCCTCGTCGGTGAACGCGTAATTTCCGAATTCTTTCAATCCCTTTTTCAAATGCTCGCGGAATTGTTCGTCGGTAAACGCCGTGCCGCCGAAGCCGACGATCTTGAATTTTTTCGGCGTGCGTCGTTTGCGGAATAAATTAAACAGCGAAGGAATTAACTTGCGCTGGGTCAGGTCGCCCGACGCGCCGAAGATGATGATGGTGGTCAGCAATCCGTTACTATTGGAAGGATTATTCATGCTATTCGGCTTTCTTGATCGCGTGTCCGCCGAATTGATTTCGCAGCGCCGCCAATACGCGCGCGGGATAATTCTCCTCGTCGCGGCTGGCAAATCGCATTTGGAGCGCAAGGGTGATAATCGGCGCGGGAACATCCAAGTCAACTGATTCAAAAACCGTCCAGCGCCCTTCGCCCGAATCTGCCACCCAGGGCTTAATATCTTTTAATTCGGTATCTTCGTCGAAAGCGTTGGCGGCGAGGTCGAGCAGCCACGAGCGGACAACGCTCCCATGCTGCCAGATGTGCGAGATCTGCGAAAGGTCGAGTTCAAAGTCTTTCTTCGCTTTCAAAATTCCAAAACCTTCGGCAAAGGCTTGCATCATGCCGTATTCGATTCCGTTATGCACCATTTTGACGTAATGTCCCGCGCCATGCGGACCGACGCGCCCCCAGCCCAAATCTTTCGCGGGCGCAAGCGTCTCAAAGATCGGGCGCAATTTTTCGGTCACTTCTTCTTTGCCGCCGATCATCAGGCTGTAGCCTTCGGTCAATCCCCAAATGCCGCCGCTGGTTCCGCTGTCTGCAAAGTCAATGCCTTTGGCTTCGAGCGCCGCCGCGTGCGCGATGGTATCTTTATAATTTGAATTTCCGCCGTCAATGATAATGTCGCCTTTGTTCAATAACGCCGCGACTTTTTCAATCGTCTCGGTGGTTGTCTTTCCTGATGGAACCATTATCCATACAATCTTTGGCGAGGAATTTAATTTCCCCACAGCCTCTTCCAGCGAATACGCGCCTTCCGCGCCGGCTTCAATCGCCGCTTCGATGCTTTCTTTTGTGCGCGCATATCCAACCACGCGATGACCGCCGCGTACCAAACGCGTCGCCATGTTCAATCCCATTTTGCCTAAACCGATCAATGCTAATTCCATGATGTAAAACTCCTTTGTTGATTTACTTGCCTTATGCGCAGAAAGTGTTTTTTTACTTGTCGCCCTGAGCGTTAGCGAAGGGTCTCTACTGCACGCTCGGAGATTCTTCGCTCTGCTCAGAATGACATCGCATAAGTTGAGTTATAAAAGGCTTCCCGCTTCTTCATCTACCAGCCAAATTAATTTTCCATCTATTGGCTTAATCCGTTGGGCGGGAAGTTCCTCAGGTACGTATATGTCGCTTAACACCCTGCTTAAAGTTACGGCTTTTGCCTTGCCGCTTACCAAAAACAGGACATTTCTACTACTGTTGAACACATTTTGAGTCAGCGTCACGCGGTTGGCGGGGCGGTCTTGATAATTTGCCGTCACCGCGAGCGCGGGCAAAACCGCGTTTATCGGCGAGTTGGGAAATAGCGAAGCGGTATGCCCGTCGTCGCCCATGCCGAGCAAAACCAAATCAAAACGCGGGAATTCAAATTGATTATCCGCAAACCGCTTCAACGTTTGAGCGTAATTCTGCGCGGCTTCTGCGGGCGCAAGTTCGGATAAAACGCGGTGAATATTCGTCGCGCCGATTTTATCGAACAAAACTTTTTTCGCCTGCCCATAATTATTGCCCGCGTCGTCTATCGGCACGCAACGCTCGTCTCCCCAAAAAAAATGCGCGCGCGTCCAATCCAATTTGTCTTTGTAAAAATCGCCGAGCATTTGATAAAGGCGCATTGGCGTATTTCCGCCTGCCAGCGAAACAAGAAAACGTCCGCGTTCCGCGATGGATTGATTGGCGATTTCAATAAATGAATCCGCCGCATATTTGCTTAGGTCGTTGATGTCTTTGAATTTTTTTATCATCGTTTGCGATTGTAACTTACTTGGACTAAAATTCAGCGCATGACCATTAACCTGAAAAAACTCGACGCGCTTCGCAAGCCTACCTTCAATCTGACTCCGCTTAAGCGGATTTCTTCGCCGCCTCAGGCTTTGAAATTCGTCAACGCGCGCGGTTTTATCTATTTCTGGCCCATCAAAGGAATTGACCTGCCCTCGCTCTGGACTGCCGTCGCGGGAGAGCGCCCCGTC
>JAQTWR010000413.1 GCA_028689195.1 Anaerolineales bacterium
AATTAAGAAACTGCAAGACAGCCCCGACCTTGCCGCCGCGTTGCCCGCAGCCGTCGAATTGATCCCGCAGATTCAGGAGATTCTCGCCAAAAAAGCCGAGAGCCGCCCGATTATGCCGGAAGAATACACCGTGTTGAGCCAGTTCATTGACCGCGTGGAGAAACGCACCACTCAAGTCAAAGAAGAAGCCGCGCGCGTAGAAGACGAGCGCATTGCCGCCGCGCGCGCGGAAATTCCCGCCGCCGCCTTCGACATGCCATTAGAGCAAGCGGGCATGAAGGAACACATCTTCAATATCCTTACCGAAGCGGATTTTGAAACCGTCGGCGCGTTGATGTTCGCGCTCAAGACCGACCCGAACAAAGTATTGGGCTTGCCCGGCATCGGCGCAAAAGCGATGCAAAACATCGAAGAAGCGCTTGCCGCATTGACCTTCCCCGAACCCGTAAAGGCGGAAGAACCCCCCGCGCCCGAACCGATTGCGGTTGAAGCGGCGGAAATTCCCGCGACGGAAGATCAACCTGAAGCGAAGAAAGACGCGAAGAAACCCATCGCCGAAGAAGACGAACACGCGAAGGACGGCGTCTCGCTGGACGATCTCTTCCAGATGAAGCCCGAAATCTTCCAGGAGGCTGCGCCTGCCGACGACGACGTAACCGAAAAGAAGAAGGGTAAGAAGAATAAAAAGAAAGCCGTCGAATTAGAGTTCGACGAGAAACTCGGCGAAGTGGTTGGACGCAAGATTCACAAACGCGGCGATGACGACGCTGTGGACGATTGGGAATAATCCCTTTTTGAGCGACTGAAGGTGACGAAGAAACCCGCTAAACACATAAAACATATTCCGCAGCGGACGTGCGTAGGCTGCCGCGAAGTTCTGCCTAAAAGGCAAATGGTGCGGGTTGTGCGTACCGCTGACGGAATACAAGTTGACCCGACCGGCAAACTTGCGGGAAGGGGCGCTTATTTGCACGACCAGCGTGAATGTTGGGCGCGCGGATTGAGGGGAGCTTTGGCGAATGCGCTCAAAGCGGAATTGAGCGCCGACGACCGCGCCCGATTGGAAAATTTTATGAACGCTTTGCCGCAAGCAGAGACCCGATAGAGAACTATGAACGGTTAAGCCACTCGCTCATGGTCGTCTCTCGGGGTATGAGAACGTGAATTTAAGCGATTTCAGATTCACAACTTAGAAGGAGGTGGCTTATGAGCAGTAACGGAACTAAACTTGAATTACCCGCCAGCATCGTCATCCGCGATTTGGCGCTGAAAATCGAAAAAAGCCCGATTGATTTAATTAAAAAGTTAATGGCAAACGGCGTAATGGCGACCATTAATCAAACTGTGGATTTTGACACGGCGGCGATTGTGGTTGGCGAATACGGCTTTGAAGCGATTCTCGAAGCCGTAGACGAACCGAGCAAAGCCGAAACGGGGGAAGTGCCGCTCTGGCGTCAGATGATTGCGGACGAGAAGAACAGCGCGTTTCTAAAACCGCGTCCGCCGGTAATTACTATTCTTGGACATGTAGATCACGGCAAGACCAGCCTGCTGGACGCCATCCGCCAGACCGAAGTGGCGGCGGGCGAAGCCGGCGGAATTACGCAGCACATCGGCGCGTATCAAGTCGAAAAGAAGGGACGGTTGATCACCTTCCTTGATACGCCCGGTCACGCGGCGTTTACGCAGATGCGCGCGCGCGGCGCGCAGGGCGCGGATATTGTCGTCCTCGTTGTCGCCGCCGACGACGGCGTGATGCCGCAAACGCGCGAAGCGATTGCCCACGCAAAAGCCGCGCGCGTCCCGATTATGGTCGCGCTCAACAAAGTGGATAAAGCCAACGCGAATCCCGACCGCGTAAAGCAGCAGCTCGCCGAACTCGAACTTGTCCCCGACGACTGGGGCGGCAGCACCATGGTCATTCCCGTCTCTGCCAAACAAAAGCAGGGCATTGACGACCTGCTCGAAGGCATTTTGCTCGTCGCAGACAGCAACGAGATCAAAGGCAACCCAAGCGGAAAGGTTCTAGGCACGGTCATCGAAGCCGAATTGGATAAATCCAAAGGCGTAATGGCGACCCTGCTCGTTCAAAATGGAACGCTTCAATCAGGCAATGTGGTTGTAGCGGGAACTTCATACGGAAAGTTGCGCGCCATTACCGATCACAAAGGCAAACCGATAAAAAAGGCGGGACCCTCCACGCCAGTATCTGTGATGGGCTTGAACGGAATGCCTTCCGCCGGCGATATTTTTGAAGTTGTAGAATCTGAAAAAGAAGCGCGCGTTATCGTGAATGAACGACTCGAAGCCGCCAAGACTCTCTCGCAAACCAAAAAGAAAGTCTCGCTGGAAGATTTGTTCGCCAACGTGCAAGCCGGAGAAGCAAAGGGACTCAACCTCATCATCAAAGCGGACGTGCAAGGTTCGCTCGACCCGATTGTCACCGAGTTGAATAAACTTGGGCAGGGCGAAATTGGCGTGCATATCCTCCACGCAGAAACGGGCAACATCGGCAACAATGACGTGATGCTCGCCGCCGCCTCGAAAGCCATTATCATCGGCTTTAACGTGCAAGCCGAAGTGGATGGTCG
>JAQTWR010000414.1 GCA_028689195.1 Anaerolineales bacterium
CCTTGTCGTCTATACTCATATGATAGACCGCTGGCGACCGGCGGTCTTTACGCTTGGGCTTGCCCTGCTTGGGCTGGCTTGGGCTGTTTACAGTCGCGGGCTTGAAGAATGGCGCTGGCTCGTTTCGGCAAGCGTCGGCGGGCTTTGTATTTTTCTCAGCGCCATTATGCTGGTCACTCGCAAAAGCGGATACGTCCAGCCGTTTACCGATCACCTGCGCCTGGCGACGCCCTTCCTGCGACTCAATATTTCGTATAAAAGATTTCGGCGCACCGCCTCGGCAAACATGGGAGCGTTGTTCCCGCCTAAGAGTGTTTCAAAATGGCGGGCGGATATCATCCAACCGCTTGCGAATAAGACCGCCATCGTCGTTGAGTTGACGGGGCACCCCATGTCGCAATCCGCGCTGAAATTATTCCTTTCGCCGCTGTTCTTCAAAGACAAGACCCCGCATCTCATTCTTCTGGTGGACGATTGGATGCGGTTGAGCGGCGAACTCGAAAGTATGCGCGCGGGCGGGGGCGTAGCGGTTGCGCAGCAAAAACGCGATCATTCCATCCTCTCGAAATTACCGAATAAAAAATGAACATTTACTTTGCCTGCTCGATCACCGGCGGACGCGAATTTGAATCCGTCTATCAGGAACTTGTATCGACGCTGCTCGCCGACGGACATGAAATTCCCACATCGCATCTCGCGCAATCCGAAGTCATGGAACAGGAGCGCGTCATCTCTCCGCATGAAGTCTACGAACGCGACGCGGACTGGATCAAGAATTGCGACGCGCTCATCGCGGAGGTCAGCGTCCCTTCGCATGGGGTGGGATATGAAATCGGATTCGCGTTGAATCTTGGGAAGCCCGTTTTATGCCTTCATCATCGAGATAGGAAAGTATCCAAGATGATTACGGGAAACCCGCACCCCGCGCTTTCCATTTCCGCGTATCAAACGGTAGACAAGGCTATTGAATCGGCGCGCATTTTTGTTCGCAGGTCGTAAATTATTTGTGAATATCCTCACGGATTATCCATTACATTTGACGATGGTAAATAGGGCAAATCTAAACTAATATGAATGTGGAGACGCACTAACTCCCTCTTGTCTCCTCCTTTGGCGAAGCCGCCGCTGAGTTTTCTCGGCGGCGGCGCATTTTATTGATTGTGCGGAACTATTCTTGCGGGGGGAGAATAACCGTAAACGCCGAACCCTTGCCTACCGTTGATTCGACCCAAACGCGCCCCTGATGGCTGTCCACAATGGATTTGACGATTGCCAGCCCCAAGCCCGAGCCTTGCACGCTTTCGGGCGCGTTGGTGGCGCGGAAGAATTTTTCGAATACACGGTTGTGTTCTTCGGGGGGAATGCCCGGTCCCGTATCTTCGACCTTGAAGATGATTTGCTTGTCGCGCATGAATAAATCCACTTGCACTTTGCCTTCATAGGGCGTGTATTTGATGGCGTTTCCAACCAGATTGTCTATCATCTGGCGGATGCGGATTGGATTGGCGCGCAATGGCTGTATATCAGAATCGATATTCACGACCAGCGTAACCTGCTTCTTTTTGACTTCCCCATCGAACATATCCAGCGAATATTTCAGCACGTCTTCCATTTGGACAAGCTCGCGGCGCACGTCGAAGCCCGCTTCGAGCCGCCCAAGATCGAGCAGGTCGTTGATCAAAGTGGTGATGTGTTGAACGCTGCTTTGTAAGCGGCGTAAAAATTCCTGCTGACTTTCGTTGAGCGCGCCGGTGCGCTCTATCAATTCCGTGTACCCAAGCACGGCGGTTAAGGGAGAACGCAGGTCGTGCGAGATGGTATGGATAAAATCGCTTTTCAGGCGGTCGAGTTCTTTAAGGTACGAAATATCTTGCATCGTGACCGCCGCGCCGATATTGGGAATGGGCGTATATTGCGCGTTGAACACGCGTCCGTCGTCAAAATTGATTTCGTGATACTTTAGCGGTTCCCGGCTCGAGCGCGTTATCAAAGCGCGTAAGTCGGCGTTCTGGATCACCTGCTCCAGCATTTTTCCGCTGAGTTCCTGGCGTTTTAACTTGAAAATATCGTGCATGGCGTTGTTTGCGAGCAGGATGCGTTTTTGGTCGTCCAGCACGATCACGCCGTCTTGAATATTTGCGATAATCGCTTCGAGTTTGGAGCGTTCTGTTTCGGAGATTTCGGCTTTCTCGGCAAGCGAAGACGTGGTTCGCTTTACTTCGCGGCGCAGCCAATCGCCTAGTTTTCGCGCGCGCGCAAGACTCTTTTGAACTTCTTCGACAATATCCGCCATCTTAAGCGGGGGATACAAATATCCGCTTAGCCCCAACTTCAGCGCGGATTTTGCCGTTCCGCTGGTGTCTTTATCGGCGTACAAAATGATTGGCAAAGTCGGAAAGCGTTCCAGCATTTCCGCTGCAATAGATAACCCATCCCGTTCCGCGAGTTTTTCGCCAAGGACGATGAGCGCTGGGATGGATTCTTGCGTTGACCTGTTCAGCGCCGAATCATCATTGGCGACCGCCGTTGCGAACCCGGCGGCGCTTAAGGTGCGCTGCATTAAATCCAATGTTTGC
>JAQTWR010000415.1 GCA_028689195.1 Anaerolineales bacterium
GGATGGCGACCTTGACCATATTCGCGTCGTTGTCGAAACCCGTAAAGGCGCGTTCTTCTAGGAATTTCCACTGCGCGGGCGTCAATAAATTGCCCGTAATTCTGCCGCGTTCTAAATCCGCCTTGCTGGTGTGCTTGCGTTTGATATGGGTAAAAGCCGAGATGAGAAAGCCCGCCGTACCCATTGCAGGGTCTATCATCGTCTCATTGGGACGCGGGTCAATCAATGCCACAATCAAATCAATGTAGTGGCGCGGCGTTCGGAATTGTCCGTTCGTTCCCGATGTGGCGATCTGATTGAGCAGGTACTCATACATATCGCCCTTCATGTCCACGCCGTCCTGTTCGCGCAAGTCTATTTCGTGGATTGCTTGAATCACCGCCCGCAGGGTAGGACGGTCATAGATGTTCAAGGTCGCGCGTTCAAAGAGCGTTTTGCCAATCTTCGACATGCCGGGCAGTTCGTGAATTTTCTCAATGGCAGCGCGTACCGCGTCAAACAGTTGGTCGCCTGTCAGGGTGACAAAGTTTCCCCATTTGAACTGTGACCACTCGCCTGAAAAAATGCGCGTGTATTTTTTGCTCAGCGCGGCAAATTCATCGTCCTGTTCGGACATCATCCGCAGAAACAGCAAATAAGAAATCTGCTCGATGGAGTCCATCGGGTTGTTCACGCCGCCCGAATACAGCACGTTCATCAACTGGTCAACTTTTTGTTTCAAGCCGGAATTCTGAAAATTATTGAGCATAATCTCTCTAAGCGCCCAAACCGCCCGAAAGCGACTGGCGCACAATGGTTGAATTTTTCAACGCCTCGAATACGTCTTCGCGGCTGGTAAATTCGCGCAAAGCCTGTATGCCGCCCAAATTGTTGAATTGCGCGCGGGTGAAGACGGTTACATCATCTTCGATGAACTGCGTCCGCGCTTCGGGGTCGTCAATGACCAGACGCGCCAACGCCTGAATCCATTGCTGTTCACTGTATCGCAAATTGAACTGCGCCGCGAGGGAATCAATCGTATCGCTGACAATCTTCTCGATGGTGGGCAGGAGTTTCTTCCCAAGCGCGTGATAGACAAATCCCGAAGTAGGCGCAGGAACTCCGTAGGACTGCACCAGTTTATCGGGCGAGTAATACCACTCCGGGCGATGGAAGAATTGCTCCTGCAAAATCGTTTCCACCACGTCGTCGTCCTCATTTTCAACTGCCTGTTGCAACTCCGCAGACTGCTCGGCAAACTCGCGCAAATCACGCTCGAACGCGCCGCGGAAGGTCATTACATCCACTTTTTCGCCATCGGGTCCAACGACATGAACCTCCGTCGAGAGGACTTTATCCACGCCTTGCCAGACGGGAATACGCGGGTCTTCTTCGCCTCCGCCTGTTTCACCACCGCCTGAACCGCCTTGACCGTTGCCTCCGCCGCTACCGCCGCCGGTTCTACCGCCGCCATTGGATTCTCTGGGCAACTCTAAAGGCACACTGTAATCGTACTTTTCCTCGAAATACTCAGCCACACCGCAGAAGTCCAACAGGAAGAAGAATTCCTTTTCATATTCCGTGTTGCCATTCTTGAACGTATATCGGCGTGTGCCGCGTCCTTTGATCTGGATATATTCAGTGGGAGAGAAAACGGGGCGCATCAAAACCACGTTCAACAAGTCGCGGCAGTTATAGCCAGTGGAAAGCATGTCCACCGAAACCGCAATGGGTTCGGGTCGCTTACCGTCGCGGAAATCTTTGGCAATGCTCGAAGAGTCCTTGACGCGGGAGGTAATTGTCACCGCGCTTTCGGGCTGCATCTCATTCAGGATTTTGGTCAACTCGGTTGCGTGTCTCTGGTTCACCGCAAAGAGGATGGACTTGCCCAACTTGCCATCAGGCGTTTTTTGCGCTTCTCTAAAAAAGGCTTCACACATCACGCGGTTGCGGGCGGGCGTGAAGACCTTGCGCTCCAAGTCCTGCACCTTGTAGTTTTCTTCCTGCTCATTGATGGTGACAGCCCATCCGCCTTCTTCCAGCGCTTTTGTGGTCACTTCCGAGCGAATATCTATAATCTTCGGGCGGCACAAGAAGGGACCTTCGGGGTCTTTCACCGCATCAATGATGTCATACCGAAAGGTGGGATTGCCAGGCTCACAGCCGAAGTAATGATACGTGTCGCGCAGTTGTCGCGCTTCCAATTCCTTTGGGTTTTCTTCGCCGAGCCGTTGCATGTTGACGTTTTTCAGGTAGGCTTTGGGTGTGGCGGTCAAGCCGACCCGCGTCCCCTGAAAGAACTGAACCACTTCCCGCGAGTCGCCATAAATGGAACGATGGGCTTCATCGTTTACGACCAAATCAAAGTAAAACGGCGTGAATTCTTCGCGGTATCTTCTGTCCACCATCAGGGATTGAATCGTGGCGACTACAACGCTCGAACCCAAAACTTCGCCTGTCTTTCGCGCGTTCTTGTAAATCACGGGGCTGTACTCGCGCAGCACGACGTTGAAGTCTTCCATCGTTTGCTTTGCCAGTTCGATACGATCCACAATAAACAGCACACGCTCGGCGTTTCTCGTTTCCAAAAACAGGCG
>JAQTWR010000069.1 GCA_028689195.1 Anaerolineales bacterium
ATTTAATTAAATAGCCTGAAAGCGCTTATGCGCGATCTGTCTCGCGGCGAGTCCCCCAAATAAAATGGGGAGTGACTAATCTTGTGGGCTAACCACAAAGGCGCAAAGCCGCCAAGTCGCTAAGAATCCTTTGAGTCTTCGTGCCTTTGTGGCTTCGTGGTTAATGAAAGCCCATTCTTTTAGCCACTCCCATAAAATGAGGGGGCAGCCTGAAAATTCTGGTATAATCACCGCCTTGACTGGTCCTGCCCTACGGTTTTGGCTGTGGGCATGGAGACCTGCGAAGTGCGGCATGTTCTTGCCGCCATTATCTTACAAAGAAAGGAAGCATACGTCATGCCGCTTGCAAAAGAAGTTAAGACCAAGGCTATTGATGATTTTCATCGCCACGAGAAGGATACCGGTTCGCCCGAAGTGCAAATCGCCATCCTGACCAATCGCATTACTCAACTCACCGAGCATTTGCGAAGCAACAAGCAGGATCAATCCTGCCGCCGCGGATTGCTGAAGATGGTTGGTCAACGCCGCCGCCTGCTCACATATTTGCGTAAAAGCAATTACCAGAGCTACCTCAGCGTAACCGATCGCTTGCAACTCCGCCGTAAGTAAGTTTGTTAGACCCTAAAGGTCGCGAGACTTTTAGGGTCTTTTTAATAGCCCTCTCCCGCGGGGAGAGGAAGAAACCCGCAGTCAGGAATTGAATAGTGCGAACAAATGGTTGTTCCCACTCTTCAGTCCCTGACCCACTGGCGGGAAAGTTACCGTAACACAGTATTAATGCTGTGCTACACAGGAGAAAATTAAATATGAAACCCGAATTAAAACGTTATTCAACGACCGTTGGTACGCGCGTCCACACTTTTGAAACTGGCACGCTGGCGGCTCAGGCTGGCGGCGCAGTCACATTCAGCGCGGGCGAGTCTACGGTTTTTGCCGCCGCTACCATGGGCGGCGTGCGCGATGGCATTGACTTCTTTCCGCTTTCGGTGGATTTTGAAGAGCGCATGTACGCAGGAGGCAAAATCCCCGGATCGTTCTTCCGCCGCGAAGGACGCGCCAACACCGACGCGATTCTTGTCGCGCGCCTCACTGACCGCCCGCTGCGCCCGCTGTTCCAGCATGGAATGCGAAACGAAGTGCAGGTCATTATGTACAGTTTCTCTGCCGACGGCGAAAATCCGCTGGATATTCTTGCAATCAACGCGGCTTCTGCCGCCATTATGATTTCGGATATTCCTTGGGCGGGACCTGTCGGCGCGGTGCGCGTGGGACGCGTCAATGGCGAATTCGTCATTAACCCGACCTTCGCAGAGATGGACGCTTCTGACCTCGACCTGAGACTCGCGGGAACAAAAGACGCGATCCTCATGGTGGAATGCGGCGCGAGCGAAATCCCCGAAGACGTGATGGTTGCCGCGCTCGAATTGGGACATAAATCCATTCAGCCGATTATTGAATTACAGATTCAAATGCAAGCGGAAATTGGCAAGCCCAAACGCGAAGCCTTCATCGAAACCGCAAACGAAGAGTTGCAAAAGAAAGTTTTCGATGCGGTCAACCAGCGCATGAACGAGTTGCTCGATAAACCGTTGAGCAAAGGCGAGTTCTATGGCGGCATGGACGAATTGCAAGCCGCGATGATTGCCGAATTCTGCGTTGAAGGCGACGCCGCCGCGCCTTCGCAAAAAGACGTGAAATCCGCGTTTAGCGAAGCGGAACATAAAATTGTGCGTGAAAGAATCCTTGGCATGGGCAAGCGCCCCGATGGACGCGCGCCTACCGACATCCGCCCGATTTGGTGCGAGGTGGGACTTTCTCCGCGCGCGCACGGCACAGGACTTTTCACCCGCGGCGAAACGCAGGTTTTATCCTTTGCAACGCTCGGCACGTTGGGCGAAGCGCAGGAACTCGACAACCTTTCGCCGAACAAAGAAAAGCGTTATATGCATCATTACAGCTTCCCGCCTTTCTCGACGGGCGAGGTGAAAATGTTGCGCGGACAAAGTCGCCGCGAAGTGGGGCATGGCGCATTGGCTGAACGCGCGCTCGAACCCGTCATCCCTGCGGCGGAATCTTTTCCGTATACGATTCGCGTGGTGTCTGAGGCGCTGTCTTCAAACGGCTCGACTTCAATGGGTTCTGTCTGCGGCTCGACCCTCGCGCTGATGGATGCGGGCGTGCCGATCAAAGCGCCGGTTTCCGGCGTGGCAATGGGACTCATCACTGACGAGACGGGACGCTATCAAATTCTCACCGACATTCAAGGCACTGAAGATCATCTCGGCGATATGGATTTCAAAGTGGCTGGAACCGCCGCAGGAATCACCGCTTTGCAAATGGATATTAAAATCAGCGGTTTGAGCGCGCAGATGATGAAAGAAGCGCTGGCGCAGGCTCACACCGCGCGCATGTCCATCATGGAAAAAATGCTCGAGGCAATTCCAGAATCGCGCGCAGATTTGAAACCTCACGCGCCGCGCATCATTACCGTCAGAATCCCGATTGATAAAATCGGCGCGTTGATCGGTCCCGGCGGAAAGAATATCCGCGCCTTGCAGGAAGAGACGCATACCAAGATTGACATTCAAGAAGACGGCACGGTTTACATCGCTTCGACGGATGGCGAAGGCGCGAAGATCGCGCAGGAGCGCGTCGAGGGTTTGAGCGAATCGGTGGTGGTCGGAAATATTTATACGGGCAAGGTGGTTCGCATCGAAGCGTTTGGCGCGTTTGTGAATTTACTCCCCGGCATGGACGGGCTTGTGCATATCTCGCAATTGGCGAGCGAGCGCGTGAACTCTGTCGAAGACGTTTGCGCGATGGGCGACGAATTGACTGTTATGGTCACGGACGTCGATCCGCAAGGCAAAATCCGCTTGTCGCGCCAAGCTGTGCTGGAAGGTTGGTCGGCTGAAGAAGCGCGCGAGAAGGATAAGGGCGGTTCGCGCGGCGGCAACGGCGGCGGACGCGGTGGAGATCGCGGCGGACGCGGCGGCGATAGGGGCGGGCGCAACGGCGGAGATCGCGGCGGACGTAGATAGATTTCGTCCACGAAGAATACAATGAACGCAAAAAAGCGGGCAGAGTGAAAACTCTGTCCGCTTTTTTTTGGGGGGGACTGCTATTTTGTTTTACAGCCTTTCGAATCTCGCTTGAAAGAAGCGCAGATACTTTGGCTCGTAGACCATCTTCAAGCCGCGAGTGGTTTCGCGCGCGTCATATACCGCCTTGACCGCTTCGGCGACAACATCCATGTGCGCTTGAGTGTAAACGCGGCGCGGAATGGTGAGACGGGTCAATTCAAGTTTAGGATAGTAATGGTCGCCGGTTTTCGCGTCGCGCCCCGCCGAAGCGATACCGCGCTCCATCGAGCGGATTCCAGAGTCGAGGTAGAGTTCCGCCGCGAGAGTTTGGGCGGGGAATTCAATCTGCTTCAAGTGCGGATAAAAAGCCTTCGCGTCCAAGAAGATGGCGTGACCGCCGACTGGCTGGACGATTGGGATATTCCAATCGGTGAGCAGCTCGCCGAGATAAAGCACCTGCCCAATGCGCGAGCGGATGTGCTGGTCTTGGACGGATTCTTCGATGCCGATGGCGAGCGCTTCGAGGTCGCGTCCTGCAAGTCCGCCGTAGGTGTGCAGACCTTCGTACACGACAACAAGGTTACGAATTTCCTCGAACAAATCCGCGTCGTTCACAGCCAGCCAACCGCCAATGTTGACAAGGTTATCTTTCTTGGCGCTCATCCATGCGGCGTCGGTATAACTGCAAAATTCGAGAAGAATCTCGGCAATGGTTTTGTCTGCGTAGCCCTCTTCGCGTTCTTGAATGAAAAAGGCGTTTTCCATCATGCGCGTAGCGTCGAGATAAACCTTGATGCCATATTTATCGCACAGGGCGCGCAGGGCTTTGATGTTTGCCATGCTGACGGGTTGTCCGCCTGCCATGTTGACCGTACCCGCCACGCTGACGTAGGCGATATTATCCGCGCCGGCTTTGTCTATCAACGTCTGAACCTTGTCGAGGTCAATGTTGCCTTTGAAGGGGTGTAAGTTGGCGGAATCGTGCGCTTCGTCAATAATAACGTCAATGAATGTTCCGCCCGCTAATTCTTGATGCAGGCGCGTGGTGGTGAAATACATATTGCCCGGCACCCACTGTCCTTTTTTGATGACTGCCTGGCTGATAAGATGCTCCGCGCCGCGTCCCTGATGCGTGGGGACGATGTGTTTGTAACCGTACACTTTTTGGATGGCGGCTTCGAGGTGATAGAAATTGCGGCTTCCCGCGTAGGCTTCATCGCCCATCATCATGCCCGCCCATTGACGGTCGCTCATCGCGCCTGTGCCGCTATCGGTCAGCAGGTCAATGTACACATCGTCTGATTTAAGCAAAAAGGTGTTATAGCCAGCCTCCATCAACGCTTTTTCGCGTTCTTCGCGCGTGATCACATTGAGCGGCTCGACCATTTTAATTTTCCAAGGTTCCGCCCATGAGCGGCGTCCGAATTGTTGTCCCATTGTTTTTGGCGCAGAATTTGACATTTAAATCTCCTTATTGACTGATGAATTATTCCAACGGCAATGCCGTTGTGGTTTTTATCTCGTTTAACACCAAACTGGTGTGGATGCGGGCAATGCCGGGAATTGGAGTCAACCAATCCACTACAAAGCGCTCCAAATCCTTACGGTTGCGAAGAACTACTTTTAGCAAATAATCATATTCGCCTGTGATGTGATGGCATTCCAGCACCTCGGGAATTTCCTGAGTGAGATTGCGGAATTTTTCCACCTGCTCGACCTGATGCATCTGCAAACCGATGTGGATAAAACAGAGCAGGTCGTATCCCGTTTTTTCTCGATCCACGACGGCGGCGTATCTGTGAATGTAGCCTTGTTTTTCCAGACGTTTTACGCGGGCGTGAGCGGCGGGAGGCGATAAATTAATTTGACGCGCCAATTCTGTATTGCTCATTTTTCCGTCAGATTGCAAGGCGCGCAGGGCGGCTTTGTCCACATCATCGAGCACATAAACTTGAGAGGTTTTTATCATAAAATGTCCTGTGATTCAATATTGTTTTGTGGAATAGGCGATATTCAAAATAATGATAACATTTTCCGCCTATTTTTTACGAATATTCTGAATTAGACGCGCCTCCCCCCATTAAACGGAATAAATCAATATGGCGATTTTTATTACAAATACATGAGCGCATACATAAATAATTGCCCATAAAGGATAACGGTTGGCAGAAGCCATATCTATTGTTTGATAAATTGGTTCGATTGTCGCAACTATAACTATGCAGATCCAGGTAAGGTGTTCAAAAGCCAAATCCTTGAATATTGTTTTGACAATGAGTAATAAAACTGTGACGGGAAGGAGATGAAAAACAATCTCTACAAGAAATCCTATCGCTGGATAAAACAATAACGATTGTGGAAATAATATATTCATATCAGGCAGGAGTTTCACTCGTAAATCCACCAGAGCCATGATGATTCCCAATAAGATTGCCAAACCAGCATAGCGAACCTGCCATTTTAGATTTTGCGCTTCATAAATGGCGAACCAGTTTTTAGAAATTAAAATGGCTGGCAAGATAAAGCCGAGAATTATTACAACTGGGAACGCTGTCAATGGATTTATTCTGCCAAGAAATCGCGCGAAAACAAATCTATCAGTAAAATACAACGTTCCCACGAATCCCAGTATCAATATCGAAATACCAAAGTAGATAAGAAATTGCAAATTGATGTTTTTAATTGTTGTCATAGATTGTGACCATCAAAGAGAATTTTCAACTCAAGGGAAAAAGGTTAATTGTCTCTGCTGTTTGATAACGCGCTCCACGTGCCGCGTGTCATTTCGCCAATGAGCACAGGCTCCATCCGCGAGAATTTTATCTCGCGCACTTTGCTCATGTTTTTCCACAAGATTGCGTGACCTTTTGTAAAACTTACTTTCCTTACCCGCCGTCGCAGCAATGCAATTTCTATGTCCGTTGCTGCTCGAACTTCCCCGGCAATCCCATACAAGCGGATTGCTGGAGGGTCAACGAAACGTCCACGAATTAGTGATTTCAACCAAAACCACGGACTACTATTTACCGCCAGCACGCAGACTTGTTTGTTCGTTTCGAAATTATGGGGCAGTTGACTTGGATACTCTTCGAAATACATGCCTTGTCCCGCATCGCCTAAAATCAGGGAGCCGATTGGTGTGACGTGAGGTTCCCCATGTTCATTGACCGTCGCAATTGCGTAATGAAACGATGACCGAAAAGACTGCTTGAAGAGCCGTTTGATTTTGTCCCAATTTTCATCGAGTTGCATCTTTAGAATCCTTTCTGCTGTTTTGACAACCACCGCGGTTTTAATTCCAAATGAATCTCTTATCTTTCCAACTTAGCCCCATGATTACGAGACCGACGAGTATGTTATAGAAAGTCACAAACTTTCCGAAGAGTTCGCCTGTCGAGAAATCAAAAAACAGCCCGGTGTTCAAATCATATAACAGGGCATACAACCCAAAAAACACCATTGCCGAGCCGAGCGCGATTCCGAACAAGAGGGCTTTTGGGTTTTTCAACAGGGTGAAAGTTCCTGTCATAAAAGCCAGCAGAATCAGCCACAGGTCTGCGATTTGAAACGAAAGGAAATAGTTTCGGAACCCTGGAACACTTTCCTCGACTGGGAACCTGCCAGACCACACCAAATTCCATTGAAGCAGGATGCCTGCGCCCGTGAGAAAACTCAACACACAAACAAAGGTTTGCGATTTTTTCACAGAGTACCTTCCTTGGTCTTTCCTACACTAGGGAGGAATCGGCTTATATTTTTATACTAACACTAATATTGACTATAGTCAATATTAGTGTTAGTATATTTATAGGAGATAAACATGCCTGAACCCCTCACCCGCACTCAAAAACGCCAAAAAGAGACCAAAGAACGGATTTTCCGTGTAGCGATGGAAATGTTTGCAAAGAACAGCTTTGAAAACACCACCGTTTCCGACATTACAGAAGCCGCCGACATTGGCAAAGGCACGTTTTTCACGTATTTCCCCACCAAGGAAGCGGTCTTCAAACAACTTGGGGAAATCACAATGGAAATGATGTCTGCCACCGCAGAGGAAGGTATCAAGGCGAAACAGCCAATTCCCCTTGTCTTGAAAAACACCCTCACCGCTTCGGCTGAATGGCACGAAGCCAATAAACCCATCACTCAACAGATGGTGCGACTAAATGTTTCCATGGAACCCAATACTCCCAACAAAAAAAGGTTTTTGGAATTGCTGACAAACTTGATTCGCATTGGGCAGGAGAATGGCGAATTAAACAATGAAATTAATGTTCAAGATGCCGCGCTTGTCTTGGCGGCGATCTATTTCACGGCTGTTTCGGTTTGGGCGCTGACCGAAAACGTGTCGCTGCGGGAAAGACTCGAATCTGCTGTTGATATTGTTTTGAAAGGCTTGTCGGCGCGTACATGAATCAAAAATGGATTGGCTTTAGCGGCCTCCTGGTGGGGATGAGCGCCTCAGCCTTGATGCAAACCTTGGTCGCCACCTCCCTGCCTGTCATCGAACGCGACCTGGGTGGGATGCAGTTATACAGTTGGGTCTTTGGCGGATATATGCTCGCCTCCACCATCACCATTCCGCTGTTCGCGCGGCTGGCGGATATCCTCGGACGCCGCACGCTGTATGTGGCTGGACTGCTTATCTTTCTCCTCGGCTCTGCGCTGGTAGGACTTTCACAAAGCATGGAACAGTTGGTTGCCTTCCGCGTGGTGCAGGGCATCGGCGCGGGAGCAGTCGCGCCTGCGGCGTTGGCATCCATCGGGGATTTGTTTGGCGAAAATGAACGCGGCAAAATTTTCGGCATTATCGGTGCAGTGCAGGCGCTGGCTAATTTGATTGGACCTCCGCTCGGCGGTTGGGTCACGGATACATTCTCCTGGCGTTGGGGCTTTTATCTTGTCCTGCCGCTGGGCGCGTTGGCAATGACATTGGCGCTGCTTGGACTTCCAAATAAAACTCAGCCAACCAATACCCTTCAAATTGACTGGCTCGGCGCGCTCCTCATTGGAACTGGTTTATGTTTGGGACTTTTAGGATTTCAGTGGATTGGCTTGGGCGCGAATCATCTTGTCTACGGAATTGCATTTTGTCTCGGCGCAATTGCGCTTCTTGGACTCGCCGTGAGTTGGGAACAAAAACAATCTGCTCCCGTCATTCCGATAACCTTGTTAAGTCACCCGTTGTTATGGAGAGCGGTTCTGGGAACACTTCTGCTGGGATTTGTTACCAATGGCGCAGTCGCTTACTTCCCACTTTATCTGGAAAAAATCCATGGATTGACTGCAACCGCCACTGGATTATCTCTTCTGCCGATGTTGCTGATGGCGGGCATCGCGTCGGGCGTGGGTGGCGGACTGGCGAGTCGCTGGCAACGTCAGACTCAAGCAATCGCATGGATACTTGTCATCGCAGGTTTTGCCTTGTTGACTATGACAATGACTAGCAGTATTGCATGGATGGCAGCCCTCATCGGTGCGGGCATGGGATTACTGCTTCCCGTGTATCTGCAATCGGCGCAAAGCGCAGGCGGAGAATCACATCTTGCCACTGCCAGCGGATTAATCCAAATGGCGCGCAACATGGGCGGAGCCATGGGCATTCCTTTGCTCGGTATCTGGCTCGCAGTCGGTGAAGTGGACACAACTATGTTTGCATCCATCTTCGCAACGCTGGCAGTCATTGGCGTACTCGGTTTTCTATTGGGATTTGCATCTCCCTCACCCTATCCCTCTCCCACAGGGAGAGGGGACTCCCTTCCCCTGTGGGGGAAGGGTCGGGGATGAGGGCAAACACGAAGGTTTTTTATGACAATCGCTTGGTTTCATGAATTGGATTTAGGAGATATTTCTTTAGTCGGTGGAAAGGGCGCCAATTTGGGGAAGATGGCGCGCGCGGGGCTTCCCGTCCCGCCTGGGTTCTGCGTCACAACCGACGCGTACAAGCAGTTCATTAACGAGATGGATTTATGGACTGAGATGGAACGTCTGTTGGCAACTCTGCCCGCGCGTGAGGCTGGTGAGAAAATCCGTCAGCGGATTGAAAATGCCCGAATGCCAGAATCAATTTCAAAGTCCATAAAAGAAGCGTATGCAAAACTTAACGGCGGATTCGCGCCCGTCGCCGTCCGTTCATCCGCCACTGCTGAAGACCTTGCCGACGCCAGTTTTGCAGGTCAGCAGGAAAGTTATCTCGGCATTCGCGGAAATGAAAAATTGACTCTGCACGTCCAGCGCTGTTGGGCATCGTTGTGGACGGAGCGCGCCATCACCTACCGCGAGCGGAATCGTTTTCCGCATCAGCAGGTCAGTCTTTCGGTGGTGGTGCAGGAGATGGTGGCGTCGGATGTGGCGGGCGTTTTGTTCACGGTCAATCCCGTGACGAATCAAAAAGATGAAATGCTCATCAACGCCGCGTATGGATTGGGCGAAAGCGTGGTCTCTGGGCGCGTCACGCCCGACACGTTCAAAATTGCGCGCAAGCGTTTCCGCGTGCTGGAGCAAATGCGCGGCACGAAAGCCACGCGCATTGACATGACCGACGGTGGCACGCTGGAATCCAACACTGCGTCAACGGAACGCGAGCGGCTGAGTTTGGATGATTCGGCTTTGCGCCGTCTCTTCTCGTTGGGCGAGCAGGTTGAAAAATATTACGGCGCGCCGCAGGATATTGAATGGGCGATTGCGAAGAACCAACTTTATCTTTTGCAAACCCGCCCCGTCACATCGTTGACCGTCAACACACCGAAGCCTCAAACCCTGAACCGCACACAGCACGCCATTGTTGATGATATTTTGGAACATTATCCCGAGCCGCCTTACCCGTTGGATTATTTTGCCGTCACCGATAGTTACCAGCAACTGATGAATGCGCTTCTTGACTACGGTGTGGAGTTGCCTCCGTCCGATGAAATCATCCTGCTCGATAAAGATGGCATTCCCAACATCGCTCCGCCCAACCCGCGCTTGAAGTTTCGTTTCTTCTTTTCTTTTGCGTATCTACTCAAGAAATTAAAGTCAGACCCAAATATCTGGATCAATCAGCAACACGCGGAATTTACTTCCGAGTT
>JAQTWR010000416.1 GCA_028689195.1 Anaerolineales bacterium
AGACGAGCGCAAATTCCACCATCGCCTGTCCTGTGGTTTTTTGTTTTTTGGGGGAGATTAATTTATACATGGTAATCATCCTGTCTAATCTTATGTCGCGTCGTGTTTCATTATAAATCAATGCCGAAATCGCCAAGTCCTACTTTGGGACTACGAGAGTAATCCAGCGCGGGACGAAAAGAAGGAAAAACGCGCTTAAAATCAAAAAAGGACCGTACGGCATAAACACCATGAGCGCATTCTCTTTATATTTTCTGACGATCAGCATAAAGGCAATCATCAAAGCGCCGAAGATGCCCGCGAGCAGAATCCCTTGAAGCAGCCCGAACCAGATGAGGGGCCAGCCCAATAGCAATCCTAAAACGCCTGCGAGCGTCACATCGCCAAAGCCGAGCGCTTCTTCGTCGTCTGGCGATTGACCGGCTTTCTCCATTTGCCGCGCGCGGTAGCGGGCAAACTTCACGCCTAGATAATATAACGCCAGCATGATTCCCGCGCCCGCAAATCCGCCAATCAGCGTGCCGTAGAGACCGTGATTCAGCCAGCCCGCGCCAAATCCTAAAAACGCGCCGAAAATCGTGGTCGGATGCAGGATCAGGCGGTGTTCCATATCGGTGATGAATATCAGCGCGAGGTATGCGACGATAAATATCGAAAGCGGATAGCCGAGTCTGTGCGGGGTCTTCGTCCAAACATACATGCTCAAGCCAATCAGCGCAAGAATCGTCAGCCAGGTTCTCGCTGAGCGGCGTTGACCGCATTGTCGGCACGATCTCAATAACAAGTAGTCTGTTATGCTGCGGCTTTGTTCGCACTGTGGGCAGGCGGGCTTGCTGAACTTTCGCGTGAGGGGCAGAACGTCTGCCAGATAATTTACAACTACGCTTAAAAGAAGCCCTGTAATGATTGGAATTAAGATCGTCATCATTTTCATTATATACTAAACCGTCTTCGCTAAAAAACGGTGTTGGTGAATTGTAATGTTCTTGGCGAAAGATAAAATTTGCCTTACAATCTTTTCACTATAATGCGTCATTGCGAGCCGCCGCTTTTTTACTTTGGCGGCGAAGCAATCCCAGTTTTGCGAAGGAGGATTGCTTCGGGCAAAAAACACGAGCGCCCTCGCAATGACAATGACTAATTTGTAGGCTAACAGGAGTCATCTATGGAAGAATTCATTATCAAGGGCGGCGTTCCTTTGCGCGGCGAAGTAACGCCTTCGGGAAATAAAAACGCGGCGCTGCCTTTGCTTGCCGCTTGCTTGCTGACCGACGAACCCGTGACCCTGCGTAACGTGCCGCAAATCCGCGATGTGCAAGCCATGCGGAAATTGATCGAAAGTCTCGGCGCGGCGGTGGAAGAATTAACCGCGAATACGTGGCGCATTACCACGCGCGAGTTGACCGCTTCGCATCTCGACCCGGAACTTTGTCGGCGCATTCGCGCTTCGATTCTCGTCGCGGGTCCTGTCCTTGCGCGCAGCGGCGGATTGCGCCTGCCCGCGCCCGGCGGCGATGTCATCGGTCGCCGTCGTTTGGATACGCACATCCTCGGCTTGCGCGCGCTCGGCGCCAAGATCGAATTTGACCGCGTCTTTGATATTCAATCTAATGGCTTGCGCGGCGCGGATATTCTTCTCGATGAAGCCAGCGTGACCGCCACCGAAAATATCGTCATGGCGGCGGCGCTTGCCAAAGGCGAAACGGTAATGCACAACGCCGCGTCCGAGCCGCATGTGCAGGAACTTTGCCGCTTCCTCAACATACTTGGCGCGAAGATTGAAGGCATCGGCTCGAACACGTTGCGCATTATCGGCGTGGATCATTTGCACGGCGGCGAATTTACCATCGGTCCCGATTTGCTTGAGGTGGTGAGTTATATCGGCGCGGCGGTGGTCACGCGCGGCGAGGTTCGCATCCACAACGCGGGCGTGGAGCATCTCGGCATGGTGCAGCAGGTCTTTCATCGTTTGGGCGTGCATTGGCAAGTGGAGGGCGGCGATATTCTCGTCCCCGCCGAGCAGTCTTTGACGATTGCCTCTGATTTAGACGGCGCGATCCCTGAAATAAAAACAAATATCTGGCCCGCCTTCCCCACAGATTTGACCAGCATTGCCATCACCGTCGCCACGCAAGCCAACGGCTCCATGCTCTTTCACGATTGGATGTTTTCAGGGCGCATGTACTTCACCGACAAATTAGTGGGCATGGGCGCGCGCATTATCTTGTGCGATCCGTATCGCTGCTTGGTGCAAGGTCCCACGCAACTCTACAGCGAGAAGTTGGAAAGCCCCGATATTCGCGCGGGCATGGCGTTGCTGCTCGCCGCTTTAGCCGCAGAAGGGACTTCAAAGATTCGCAACATCAGTCAGATCGAACGCGGTTACGAAAAGGTGGATGAAAAACTTCGCGCGCTCGGCGCCCAAATCAAGAGAGACTCTGAATAGGGGCGGATCGCGTCCGCTCCTATTTCACATACTTGTCAAAAAATTGACTTGAACGTTCCATGAACGCGAACCATTCTTTTGGCGAGAAACTATGCTTC
>JAQTWR010000417.1 GCA_028689195.1 Anaerolineales bacterium
GCTCTCTGATCTAGCTGATCGTTTCCTGAACAAGTTGAATTCAAGCATTTTCAAAGATACTTTTTTGAAACGCTATGGCTACTCTGCCATTTGTCCGAGGTTTAATTGATTTGTCCATAAGGAAATGGAATGACATTGGGGCGAAGTATAAACCAATTTCTCTACCGCATATTCTCAAAAGGTGACAGTCACTTCTTTTCCTACGCAAATGACTGTCACCTTACTTCTCAAAGCGGAAAAACCTTCCCTGAGAGGATTAAAATCCTTCCAAGGAAGGTTTCCAAACCTCTCAAGGAAGGATTAAAAACCTCCTTGGAAGGATTTTTAAGGCGTTACGCGAATTTAGCCAAGACCTGAATAGGTTTCGCTTGCCGCCTCATATCATTCGCGCTACAATAAATTTATGAACGCCGCAAATCTTCGCCCTTCGCCCATCGCGGGCGCATGGTATGAAGCCAACCCCAAACTCCTCGCCGCAAATATTGACCGCTATCTCGGCGGCGCTAAACTGCCCGAAATACGCGGAGAGGTCGTCGCCGTTATCGCGCCGCACGCGGGACACCGCTATTCGGGACAAGTCGCCGCGTATGCCTTCGCCGCCCTGCGCGGACTTGCGCCAAGCCTTGTCGTCGTCCTCTCGCCGTTTCACGACTTCGCGCCGTATCCGCTGATCACCAGCGTACACGCGGCATATTCCACGCCGCTGGGAAATATCGAAATAGATTCCGCCGCGCTCGAAGAATTGCAAGCCAATCTCGATATTCCCATCACGCGCATCGCAAACGATAAAGAACACTCGCTGGAAATCGAACTTCCGTTTTTGCAGCGCGTATTGAAAAGCGAATTCAAACTGCTGCCCGTCATGCTCCGCGCGCAAGAGCCAGAGGTCGCGCAAAAATTCGGCGGCGCGCTCGCCAAAACCCTTCACAACAAAAACGCGCTCATCGTCGCCTCCACCGACCTCTCGCATTTCTACGACTCGCAAACCGCCTCTATCCTCGACCATGAAATGCTAAAGCGCTTTGAATCCTTCGTCCCTGAATCAATCTTTGAAGCGGAACGCGCGCGCAAAGGATTTGCCTGCGGTCACGCCGCCGTCGCCGCCATGCTCTACGCCGCAAAACAACTCGGCGCCGATAAAGTTCAAACGCTCCACTACGCCACCTCAGGCGAAGTCACAGGCGATTACGCATCCGTCGTCGGCTACGGCGCGGCGGTGGTGTTGAACTCCAAAGCCTCCTGACTTTGGAATTCCAACGACGGGGGTTGTTGAATCCCTTATAATGAAACCATGTTTGCCAGAATCGCCGTCAACATTTCCGCCGTCACGGGTCTCTTCGATTACTCGATTCCTCCCGAACTTCGCGTTCAAGCGGGGTGTCTGGTCACCGTCCCTTTTGGAAAGCAGATAGTGCAGGGCGTGATCCTTGAACTGATAGACTCTCCGTCCGTCGAGAACCCCAAAGCCATTATTGACCTGCTCGACCCTGCGCCGCTTCTGACTCAACCTCAAATTGAACTTGCAACCCGATTATCCGCCGCCACCCTGAATCCGCTCACCGCCATTGTCAACTTGATGATACCCACGGGGCTTTCCCAACAAGCGGATGTGCTTTACTCCCTCATTGGCGGAAGACAGACGACCGAAGACGTCAGTCCTCCGTCCGCTATCGTCCGTCGTCTATTGTCTCTCTTTAACGAACGCGGCGCGCTGCGCGGACGGCAAATTGACGCTCATTTTGCAAAAGTGGATTGGCGCAAGACCGCGCAGATGCTGGTAAAGAAAGGCGTACTTTCCGCCGCGCATGTTTTACCTCCGCCGCGCGTGCGCTCGAAATATGTGCGCGTGGCGCAGCTCGCCGTTGCGCCCGAAGAAGCGCTGAACGAGCTGCCAAACCTGGGGACGAAGCAAACGCTCGCCCGTCGTCAGTCCGCGTTGAATTTCCTCATCCGCCAACCTGAACCAGTCAACCTATCGTGGATATACGCCGAGACGGGCTGCAACCTCGCGGATTTGCAAACGCTTGAAGAGCGCGGATTGATCCGCTTGTTTGAGAATGAAATTTTTCGAGATTCGTTGTCCAATATAAGCAAGCAGCCAGACAGGGAAACAAGCAAACAAGAAATAGAACTCACCCCAGAGCAAACCTCCGCGCTTGAAGAAATTCTTCATTCAGCCTTCGTCAATCATCCTTCATCCTTTCTTTTATACGGCGTCACGGGTTCGGGCAAAACCGAAATCTATCTTCGCGCCGCCGAAGAAGTTATCAAACGCGGGAAGCAAGTGATTGCGCTTGTCCCCGAAATTGCGCTAACGCCGCAAACTGTAAGAAGATTTTTGTCGCGCTTCCCCGGTCAAGTTGGTTTGATCCACTCGAAACTTTCTGAAGGCGAGCGGTACGACACATGGCGGCGCGCGCGCAGCGGAAAACTCAAAGTCATCATCGGCGCGCGCTCGGCGTTGTTTATGCCTTTGGCGAATATCGGCTTGATTATCGTGGACGAGTGTCACGACGGTTCGTATTATCAATCCG
>JAQTWR010000070.1 GCA_028689195.1 Anaerolineales bacterium
TTCCGATCTTTCTTATCATGTCTTGGCGTCTTTTCATCATTGTGTTTAGCCATGCGCCCGGCGCAACAAGAAAAACAAGGAGAATTAAAAGAGCGATCAACAAATATTCCAGCGATGCGTTGGTTTGGAAAATCGTAAAAGAGATTACGACTCCCACAATAAAAAACAACACTCGAAAACCATAGTATTGCGGCACTCGAAGGTTATAAGGATTGCCGGCAATGGTGAGTCTGCGTTGAGTTTCTTGCATGGTCTGCTTGGGGGTGTAACGACCCAAAAATGAAATAACGGTATTTAGCCAGAATAGTATGGTTCTCTGAAAGAGACTCCCTGAAATTTCTCGGCTTTGAAGTTCGGTCAAATTGCGCGCTTGTAATGTGTTGCGCGGCTCGAGAACAAAAGTTTGAATTCGGCGTTGAGTTTCGCTGGAGTCAAGATATCTTATTCCAAAGGCGACGATAACCAAGCCAAGCAATACAGAAATGGACGCGATGAGTAAAACAATTATGGTGACGGTCATGGTTGTGTTATTCCGTGTCAAACCTGAATTTTGGACATTCTGCGCAGCACGATGTTGCCTACCGCCAAACTGCATATTGCATAAATAAGGATGTATCGCGTAATTCCGGGTTGAAGCAGCTGTTCCCAATACATCGGGCTTAAGACGGATAGCGCCGCAATGGTTAAGATGGGTAGTAAAGTGAGCAAATAGCCCGCGAAATTTGCGTACGCGGTAAGAGATCGCATTTCGCTGAGCAGGTAGACTCTCTGCCGAATTGTTTCTATAACGACGCTCAAGATGGTTGTGAGACTGCCGCCTACCTGCATATTAATATTAACCACCGTAACAACAAGATAAAAATCGTCGCTTTCCATGCGGCTTGCCATATTGCTGAAAGCGCGACTAAGCGGCAAACCTAACGCCACTTCTTTTCGAACCTGACGAAACTCTTCCGATGTTGGCGCCCCCATTTCTTGAATGACGACGTTCAAGGATTGCTCAAAGGAAAAACCCGCTTCAACCGCGCCGCGTATCAAAGTGAGCGAATCAATCAATTGGCTTTGAAAGAGTTTCTGTCGCGCTTGAATGCTGCGGAAGAGCAGGAATCCCGGAATTGAATATGCAAGGAGCGCCAAGCCGATGCCGGGGAATATGCTTCTAAGAACCGCCAGTCCGAATAAAAAGGACAGTAGAACTATGCCTAAGCGAATAAATAAAAACTCGCTTACCGTAATTTGCCAGTTTGCGGCGATCAACTTCCGCTGCATTTCTTCGGAATTTAATGCGGAAAAAAATAAATTGAACTGACGGCGGAAGCGACTTAAATAAGTATTGTCCGCATCTTCCAACTGCAACTCGTTCGAGGCTTCCGCTTCGATGAACTGGCTGATGCGTTCGTTTACTTCATTTTTTCCCTGAATGGCAATGTAAATACCGATTGCAATTCCGATTATTCCTAATCCTACTATAAGCATGATAAGTGGCATATTGCCTGCCTGTTGATTAACCCAAGCGCGAGGATTTAGAAAGAATTTCAGGCAACACTTTTATCGTTTTGGACGTATCGCCTACTTTGTCGTATCCAATGATTGCCGCGAGTTTTTTTGCCATTACATCAAAGGCTTTTCGCAGCGGGATTTTTTGCGATTGTGTCGCCACTGGAATGCCGCGATTAATACTCTGCAAGGCTATTTGAGGATCCCATGGCAAGGTGGCAAAGGCTTTTATTTGCAGCGAACGCTCAATGTCTTCAAGGCTGATTCCGTCGCGTTGATCGTGTTGGTTAACCACTACCAGTATTTTTTCTTTTGGAATTGACAGTGTGGTGCGGCAGATATCGAAAAAGCGGCTTGCGTTGCGCAAACTGGCAATATCAGGGTTGATGACTAGTATGATTCTGTGACTTGCGTCCATCAATGTAACGGCGTTCTCGTTCAGAAAATTCCCATTGTCAATCACAATGTTGGGATAAATATTTTGAGCGCTTGTGATGATGCGGTGAAGTTCTTCAGGGTGAACGCCCTGGGCAGAGACAGGATTTATTGGGGCGGGGAGGACTTTGAGTCCCGATGCGTGTTCTGAAATTACGTCGCGAATTAAACCCTCGTCAAGCGAGCCGATATGAGGAATAAGATCGGATATTGAATTCTGGGTTTTCAAATTGAGCATGATGTCCACGTCGCCAAAGAGCAGTTTGGCGTCTATCAACAATACTTCCTGATTTAGGTCCTCTTTCAAGGCAATCGCCAGGTTGATCGCTACGGTTGAGCATCCCACTCCGCCTTTTGGACTAAAGACGACAAATGTCCCGCGCGTTGCCATGGGAATCTCCCCGGCATCATCGGGATTTTTTGTCTGATGACTGCGCTGGTGAAGCTCCTTAACGCGCCCCAGCGTGTCTAATAATTCTTTTTGATTAAATGGCTGAACGATGAAGGCGTGCGCTCCCGCCAGTACGACATGGTTTGCTTCTATAGTTTTATCTTCTGGCAAGATCGCGACAATGATGATTTCGGGAAATTGCAGCGAAATACTGTCTATTAGTTCGAGCGGATTTGCTATCGAGCTAAGATAATCTAATAGGATGCAGTTTGGTTGTAATTTTTCAATGCCTTCCATTAATTCATCGTCCAATTTTTGCTGGTCAATAAAAAAGTATCGGGTATCCCGTTCAAGGGCGGTCTTGATGAGATCCAGCATTAATTCGTTGGATGAGATAGCGAGCACGCGGATCGGATCTTGAGGGTTCGTTGGCATAGTTATTTTTTCCATTTTGTAATTTACGGCAAAATTTCTAAACCATAAAGTTCCTTGATGAATTCGGAAGTTACCGGCGTTAATTCAAATTGACCTGTTGAAGTTGGCGCGCGTATTACAAATTCAAAAATGCCGCCGGCGTCTTTTAGGAATTTAAGCACCAAAGCGTCTTGCGGATTTAACGCGATGAGATATGCCTGCACTACAACTTGATTCCGATTTGGCGTCGGGTTGTCAGCCGCGTTTGCATTGTCGTTCTTTACGACGTCAATTACGATCGCGCTAATATTCAGTCTTTGAGACGCGGTGAAGGTTACTTGTTGCGGTCCGGCTTTGGGTTGGGTGTCGTCTGCCGGATTGAGTTTTTCCTGAATGGATACCATAATATCCACGATGTCTCCGCGTTTGACGATAGCTTCGCGACTCATCAGATCGGTGGCGGGCAATGCCATAAGCACGTGCTTGTCATCCAAGACATAGGCGATATCGTACGCTGCGCCTGTTGGATTTGCCAAATTGTGATCTAAGATCATTTCCCCTTTGACGATATCAGCTTTGGTTATTTTGCCGACCACGTTATCTAGGTTTGTAACCGCGTCTCTGGTTGCAAATTGTATGGGAATTTCCGCAAGCGTTACGTCTTTCGCGGTTATCACTGTGCCCATCGAGACGTCGTTAGCGGCAAAGGCGACAAGAATTTTAGTTTCTGCGGCGGGTGTTGGCGTCGCTTTCCCCACGCCCAAACTGAGATCAACATTGAGAAAACGAATAGATAGGAATATTCCCAGAGCAATCAGGGAAAAACCTCCGATAGCGATTAGTAGTCCGGTGCGAACTCGTGAATTCAAGGCATACCTCCTTAGTTCTTTGCTGCAAGATATTTTTTTGTTTTTCTATTTCGTTAGAGAGATGATGTAAACTCCCAGATCAAATCCATCAGGGTCTATGTTTATTCCTGCAATGTATCCGCTGACAAAATAGCCTTCAATCGTGGAAATGTTTGATTTTATATTTGAAAAACTCTTTGCGGGACACTTCTGCGAATTATTTTTGGATACGCACGTAACTACGAATGGGGCAAAACTAGCCACTCTGTAGTAGATGGAACTACCGCTGCCCGCGCTAATTACATCGCCTTCTTCGTATTCGGTTGGGCATGTTGTTGGGATGTCGTTCCCGGTTGTGTCTGAACACATGGCGTTGAAGACTGGCACGAGAACGGTTTTATATTTTATATCGCTCGCGGCGTCAAACACGCTAGCTGAAACGCCGTTCTTGCCCGGAAACCAGTGGGGCAAGGTAATTGGACTCGGGTAACCATGTCGTATGAGGTTAGAAAGATCGCTCGCGCCTGTTCCGTCCAGCAATAATCAGCCGCGATTTGCTCCGCCCTCCACGTCAAGGATACCGTCGTTGTTGAAGTCGCAATTAATTAAGCCTGTTCCTATGGGAGGCATGCAATCTATCGAGGAGGTGAAACTATCGCTATCCATGACAAGGTAAGTCATTTTCCCGCCAATGGCGTCGGTATATGTTTGATAGTCGGCGCCGTCGCCTTCGGTTAGTAACATATTTTCATTCGTGCCGGGACCGAAGTTGAACACTGTGAGCAAGGTTTTGAATATGTCTATTGGAATAGAATGGACGGTGCAATCGCCTGTTGATCCGCCCACTGCCGGTCGGCAAGTCCATGCAATTGGAAGTAATTCGTCTGTTGTTGCTGGAGTGAAACATCCTGCCGAGGCTTCGGCGCGGACGGTGTCGTTTTCATAACCGAGACCACGCGCGAAAAATGAAGGCGTCTCGACTCTGGTTCGAACAACGACAGTATAGTTTTCATCGTCCATAGACATGCTTTCCACCGCCGTAGCTCCGTTCTCAGTAATCGCATATTTATTGACAATATTCTGTACGGCGCTCAAACTGCCTTTTTTTACGCACATCTCGCGCGCGCCCGCCATGGCGGCTGCATCAGCCGCGGTTTGGGCGACTCGACGATTGAGGTAAAGGCTGCCTCCGTCAATGATTAAAGCGGCAACCGCAACCAACCCTAGAAACATGATCGCGATAATGATGATGCTTTGCCCGCGTTCATTCTTATTCTTATTCTTAAACATGGGAACTCCTATTCTTTGTAATTCCCGTACGGCGTCATCTGCATAGTAGATTGGGCTGTGATATCAAAGGTATTGCCGCCCCCAATAATTTGCGCGAAAGCGGGAATCATGGGAGCAATTTCTATGTTTGCAGAAACGGTCACATAGTTAGCGCATGGATCTGCCTGATCTTTTACCAACAGCGTTGGGTTTCGCTCGCAGTAAACAGAAATGTCGCTGAGATTAAGCGGTAACGCAATAGCGTAATGAATTACCTTTTGTTGAATGCCGCTTTGTCTCTCGGCGCTGCTTGCAAATTGACTGGCGATTGCATATCTGGCGCCTTCTCTTACTGCATTGCTCAGCGCCGAATGAAAATACACTATTCTGCCGAGATCAATGAACACAATGACGGTCAGTAAAATCAACGGCAACACAAGCGCGAATTCCACGATAGATTGCCCCGCAACTCGGCGAATTTTTTTCATGGTATCAACATCCTCGCATCGTCAGACAATGCCAGCGGTCCATTGAAAAAAATATCAACAGCCAATGTCATTTGGTGGCGAACCGTTACAACTACAGTCGAGCCGCTTGGACATGAATTGTCCACCGTAGTTCCTACAAGGCACTTGACTTCAATATCTGCAAGCGGAATTGCAATGCCCGCGCCTTGACCTTCAATTTGTACTGCGGCTTTTGCCAGAGCAAAAGAATTGGCTTTGCCGTCAGATGTGTGATAAACCATATAATAAGCGCCTTCGCGCGCTGCGTTCTCTAACTCCACCTTCACAAAAAATGCCATGCCAAAATCAAGGACGCCTACTCTAAGAAGCAACAAAATAGGGAGCGCTAACGCGAATTCAACCAATCCTTGCCCATTGATGACCCGTTTGGTTTTACTCACTAAATTTACCTCTCTTTAACCATCCATATACCTATGATCTAATACGTCGGCAAAATTTCAGTTTCAAAAATAATCCAATAATTTTGTTGGCAAAAATCCCACAACTTATACAACCTTACGCTTTTGTAAGGTACAATCTCATTCTACTTGAATCTAGATGAATGTCAATAGAAACGAGTTTCACAATCATTGCTTTTACAAAACAAAAATCAAGCGTTGAGAGAGTTTTGCGACGCATGATAAATATTTGGACGTAAACACTCATATTTTGTGCAATCTGTCACATTAAGAATTACAATGGGTATAAATATCGCCGTAATGTTCTTCCGCCTATCAATGCGCCATCAAAACTCTAAGTGGGGCTTATCGAAACTTTAGGAACTGATAATGAACACATCGGGTAAAAAGTAGGAGAAGTGATGAAACTGTATTTTTGGATGTTATTATTTTGTGGCGCATTGATGTTCTCTATATTTTCGCTGGGGAAATTAAGCCAAAACTTTTCAAATGACGCTTCGGTTTTACAGAAAAAAAATATAGATCTGGTTAATGTCGCGCCCGTTTGCCTTGACAGAAGCGCTATTCCAAACGAGGAATTGCACTGGCTTTACATGCCTCAAAATTCAAGCGAACTCGCTACAAGCGAATACTACAGTTACCTTTCAGGGCAGTTGATTACTTCGGGGGCTGTGAACGCTTCAGATTGTCCGCTGGGCGGTCTTTGGTCGAATGGATACGCCAACGCATGCGGATTGGAGAAAACCCGCGACGCGTCGCTCTACCTTCAAAATGTATATGACGACGAAATTTTGGCTGCAGGCAAAGGACTCGGCGTACCGCCGATCATGGTCAAGCAGTTGATCCGTTACGAGAGTCAATTCTGGCCCGTGCAAATGGGGCAGTATCATTTTGGTTTGGGACATTTGACCGACATTGGCGCCAGCAACGCCCTTACAAGGAGCGTCGCGCTATCAAGCGACGCGTATGCAAATTTGCCGCCCGGCTCTCACGTAACTTCAACCGTTCTATCCAGTCAATTGCTTTCTATGATGAACGCCGCCTGTTCAACCTGTCCTTATAAAATAGACGTTCCCAAGGCTGAACAAAGTATTGTTTATCTTGCAGAGGTTTTGCTGGGATATTGCCGACAGACTTCTCAGATCGTTTATAACGCTACAAAGAAAAACCCGGGCAATGTAGTTGATTACGCCACAATTTGGAAACTGACTCTACTTAACTACAATGCGGGACCTTTTTGCGTTTATAACGCCGTGACTAAAAGTTATCAATCTGGCGATGCGAATGAAAATGGAAAATTAACTTGGGGCGTGATCGTTGACGCGACGGCGAATGATACCTCCTGCGCTAGAGGGGTTCCGTATGTAGAAAATATTACGCAAAAATATTATGACTTTGGAACAACCCCATAACCAACCCTTCAAATAAAAAAAAACGCCGCTCTGATAATTATTGTCAGGGCGGCGTTTTTTATGAAGGCGTCTTACATTTGCAGAATGGATTTGAAGTCTTCGAACCTGTCTATAAAGATTGAAATTAACTTAGGGTCGAACAAGGAGCCGGACGATTCTTTGATGAGATTAAGGGCGGCGTCTGGTTGTAGTTGCGTCTTGTAGGGTCGTTTGGTGGTGAGAGCGTCGAACACATCGGCTAATGCCATTATTCTTCCGTTCAGCGGAATCGCTTCGCCTTTCAATCCTTCCGGGTAGCCGGATCCATCCCATCTCTCATGGTGCGTTCGCGCCATAACTTTTCCAGTTTGCAAAATGGGAGACCCGGAACCGCTTAGTAAACGAACGCCTTCCAGCGTATGCTGCTCTGCGATCTTATATTCTGCGGGTTCAAGATTTGCGGTTTTTTTGAGAATATTAATGGGGATGGTGATTTTTCCAATATCATGCAAGATAGATGCGATAGAGATTAGGCTCGCCTCGCTGTGCCCAACATCTGTTCCGCTGGCAAGTATGTAAACATAGCGGCGGATGCGCTCAAGATGAGCGCGATTATCCCATTCGGGAAATTCTGCGATATAGGCAGTAAGCATAAGGTGATCTAAAACATCTTGCTGATTTAATTCCATGAAATTCTTAAACATCCCGCAACTCCTTTTTACCTGCGCGCTGGCTGTAACGTTATGAGCTAATCATATAGCACGCAGAATGTGAAGTCAAGCGCAATATCGTTGCGATTTTACTGTCTCCATTGTGACAGGGATGACGGGACTTGGCGCATTCTGGGTTCCTTCGGCGCCGCTCCAAATATTTTAATCGCTTCGTCGGGAAAATCATCCTCCTCGCGGGGATGTTTCTTTTTCCTACTCTCCGTTTTCTGCTATTACAATATACCCACAATGAATAATTTCCGCGCCATGCTGTCTCGACGTTTTCCCGCTCTCGCCTCGCGCGACTTTGCAATCTTCTGGGTCGGGCATTTACTTTCTCTTGTCGGAACGTCCATGCAAAATACCGCCCTGCCTTTGCTGGCGTACCGCCTAAGCGGACGTCCCTTTGACTTGGGGTTGATCGGTTTCGCGTCGTCGCTGCCTACTTTCTTTCTTGCCCTGCCCGGCGGCGTTTTGGTCGAGCATGTGGATAAACGCAAAGCCGTCATCATCTTGCAGGTCGTGATGATGGCAGATACGCTCGCGCTTGCCTTCCTTGCCTTGAGCGAAACGATCCAAATATGGCACATTGTCGTTACGTCGCTGATTCTCGGCTCTGCCGTGGCGTTTGAAATCACCGCGCGCCAAGCCATGCTGATAGAACTCGTCGGGCGCGAAGCGCTGCCAAACGCCATTGCCCTGCAAGCCACAGCCTTCAACCTCTCCCGCGTTTTAGGTCCCGCCCTAGTTGTGCCGATTATTTTATTATTCTCTAAAAACGGAGAAGGCTGGATATTTTTTCTAAACGGCGTTAGTTTTATTACCATTATTATCAGTTTGTTCTTCGTGCGCGCACGATATAAAGCGCCCGTTATGCCGCGCACCCGTCCCATGCTGGAGGAATTTCGCGAAGGCGCGCAATATCTTTTCAACAATTCTTCGGTAGGGATGTTGGTCGTCATTGCGGCAACGCTCGGCTTATTTGCGTTTCCTATTATTTTGCAACTCCCCGTCGTTTCTAAAGATTTGCTCGGACAAATCGGCGATACAAAAAACGCCGTTGACGCGCGGAACAGCCTGCTTTACGTCGCGCAGGGAGTAGGCGCGTTAATCGCGGCATTCTCCATCGCCGTCAACAACGCAGCGCGCCAACGCGGCGCCCGGCTGCTGCTCGGCGAAGCCGCATTCATTCTCGGCATCATCGCCATTCCCTTCTCGCGCTTTGTGCCTCTCACGGCGCTTATTATCGCGCTCATGGGATGGGGCGCGGTTACGCAGCTTGCCACCATGAACACCCTGCTTCAACTCCACGTCCCCGACGTGTTGCGCGGGCGCGTCTTCAGCATTTATCTTTGGGCGTTGCAAGGCATTGCGCCTTTTGGCAGTCTCCTTGTCGGCTGGATGACTCAAGAACTTCATCTCACGACAACCGCCGTCGTCTGCGGCTTGATCTCGCTCATCGTTATTGGCGGCATTCAAATGCTCAATCCAAAGGTCAGGCAGTCGGCTATTTAATAGCGCCGACGCTAAAGAATTTTTAACCAAGCAATGTTATGATACCTTCCATGCAAAACGACTTTAAGGAAGACGTCTCCAACCCCGATGAAACTGCGGAACAACCCGCCGCGTCCGCTTCATCGAGGCGCGGTAATTTCTTTGCGCGCACGATAATCAGTCTTGTGCAAATGGGGCTGGGCGAATCCCTGCTGCGCGTCGGCACGAACCTCTTTTCGATGATCGCTATCGGGATTGTGATTCTGCTCGCGCAGATTTTCTACCATCAGGCGAATCCACTCCCCGAACCCGACGCGGCAAACCTCCCCGTATCTGCTCCCGCGTCGACGGATATGAATCCACTCCCCAAGCAGAGCGACCTCGCGTTCGGGGTTTTCCGCGCCGCGCAAATCCACACCAATATCCCCTCGCGCCCGCGACAGGAAATCGTCAAATATGTCGTGCAGGATGGCGATACCGTTTTCGGCATCGCGGAGAAGTTCGGGCTTGAACCGCAAACAATTCTTTGGGGCAATTTCGATATTCTTTACGACGACCCGCATTCAT
>JAQTWR010000418.1 GCA_028689195.1 Anaerolineales bacterium
CCATGTCATAACCTTCTTCGGCGGCTTGTCTGGCGAGTTCGGTCGCGTGGGTTGGATAGACCGTTCCGCTCCACGTCAGTTCGCCTTTGAATTCCTGCGCGATTGGGCGCAGGTCGTTGGCGACTTTCCACGCGCGCCCCATATCTGCCATAGGATTGAAGATGAGTTTGACTTTACGGGGCATAGAATCTCCTGCGGGTTATTTTTTCGGCGTGCGGAGAAGCGTCACCGCGCCCAGCGGTCCCGTGACTCCTTTTGCGATGATGAATTCTCCGCGGCGGTGTTTTTTGCCCTGATATAGAGCCGCGTCCGCGGCGCGCAACAAATCGCCTGTGATGCGGGTGTGCAGCGGATAGACGGCGATGCCCGCGGTAATGCCCAAATTAATTTCCCTGTTATTTGGGAAGGGGAATTTGTAGTTTTGCACCAATTCGATAATTTTGTGCGCGACCGCTTCCGCGTCTTTCAATCCCGTGTTTCGCATGACAAGGGTCAATTCGTCGCCGCCATAACGCGCAAGAAAATCGGTTTCGCGCATATTGCGGGCGAGGTAATTGAACAACGAGCGCAGCACGTCATCTCCAACCGCGTGACCGAAAGTATCGTTAACATTTTTGAAGCCGTCCAAATCCATCATCACAACCGCGAATTCGGTTCTCATGCGCTGCGCGTACCGCACTTCTTCCTGCAAGCGTTCGTCCAGGGCGCGGCGATTCGGCAGCCCTGTGATGCTGTCGGTATTGGCTAAATCTTTTACGATTTTATGCAGCCGCGCATTGGAGATCGCCACGGCGGCTTGGTCTGCCAACAAACCGAGCAGGCGCATTTCCGATTTATTGAACCCGCCCGTAATAGACCGCGAGAGATTCATCACGCCGACAATAGAGTCGTTCGACCTTAACGGAATGCTGACAATCGAACCTGCCCACTCTTTCGGCGCGTTTTTATATAGGGGATGATTTGCCATATCTTCGACAATAATCCGCTCCCCGCTATGCGCCGCCAAATAGGTAATTCCATTCGGGCGCGGCGTCGAAATGGGCTTGTTGACTACGCCGCTTACGTTCAGCGACGCGCCGAAACTTAATTCCCTGTTTGAATATAAATAAATATGCGCCGCCCGCGCATTTCTGACCAGTCGCATTGCCTCGCTGACTACGGCATTCAAGACCGTTTGCAGGTCGAGGCTGGAGGTTAGGTTCAAACTCAAATCTTTCAGCGCGTCGAGTTCGTCCGCCTGCTGTTTGACCATGGACATTAACGCGTGTCTCGATATGATTTCCTGCGTAAATGTTTTAACCGGGGCGTTTTTTTGGTTGGGATAAGGGGCGGACTCGGCGGCTTCAATCAACGCTTTAATCAGCTTGAGGATGCTTTCTTTGTCCTCAGGCGGAATGGAGGTATCCTGTTCGATAATTTTCCACGCTCGATTAAAAACGTCGGTTTTGTTTTTGCTGTCAGCGTCCATTGTTCCCTTTTATGGTTTCATCAATTTGTTTTTTGGCTACGCAATTATACGACCTTTTCTATCGTAAAAATATACTGTGTTAGAATCGGAAATATAAAGTTTACCAGAGGTTTCCCGTGCCAGATTTGAATAAAAATCCGAATAGACCCGCGCCCGCCACTCCCCTCAATCCCCGCCGCCGCGCGATTATCGTCGGCGCTTCAGGCGGAATCGGCGCCGCGCTTTCCCGAAAACTTGCCCGCGAGGGCTTTACGCTTGCGCTTATAGACCGCAGCCAAACAACCTTACAATCCCTATGCGACGAGATTAATCAAACCGCGAAGGAAACCCGCGCCCTCGCGTATGAACACGACGCGACCCAATACAACGCCGTCCCCGACGCGCTTCGCCGCGTCGTCGCAGACTTGGGCGGAGTCGACGCGCTGGTTTACGTCGCGGGCGTTATTTACTTCCCCGCGCTGGACGAATTCAACTTCGCGCAAGATCAAAAAATGGTCGAGGTCAACCTGCTCGGCGCAATGGCATGGATGGGCGCGATTGCGCCGCTTTTCCAAAACGCCAAAAGCGGACAGATCGTCGGCGTTTCTTCTGTGGCGGGCGACCGCGGCAGAATCGGCAACCCGGGCTATAACGCCTCCAAAGCGGGCATGACCAATTACCTCGAAGGGCTTCGCAACAGGCTGACCCGTCATGGCGTGAACGTATTGACGGTCAAGCCGGGCATGGTCAAGACCGATATGCTCAAACTGCCGGGCGCGCCGAAACCCGTCCTTGCGCTGGAAGCGGATCAAGTTGCAGATTTGATTTGGGACGGCATGAAGAAACGCAAACAAACCATCTACGTCGCAGGGATTTGGAAATTAGTCATGCTCGTTATCCGCCATATTCCGTCTTTTATTTTCAGGCGGTTGAATTTTTAACCTTATGAAATGCGTCGCATCTCCCCTTAAGTAACTATGGACATCACAAAAAATTTCGTTCAACTCGAAAACTTCGGACATTCGTTCAGCGCGCCCGCGTATGTCTTAAACGTCGACATCCCCGAAGAAATTCAC
>JAQTWR010000419.1 GCA_028689195.1 Anaerolineales bacterium
GAAATAGTCGTTTGTGGTCAGCGCCGAGTTGTGACGGAAAATGTTATAGCCGACGAGACTCGAACCAATCAAGGGGCGACCAAAAACCAAATCGGTGCGAATCAACCACGGGACGAGAAAAAGCGCGAGCGTCGCGCTGATGATCAAACTGGGGCGGAGCAAATCCACGAGGCGCGATTTTAATTTCCAGCGTTCGATAATCAATCCCGCGAGAACAGTCAGCGCGACCATGAGCATCGCCGAGCGCGACATGAACGCAAGCGCGAGACCTGCGCCCGCAAGAATCCAATCGCCGAGTTTGTCTGTGCGGCGCGCGCGGAGGACGAATAACGCCCCAAGCGTTACGCCCATGCCCGCCATCAAATCGCCGGAGATTTGCGTGACGAGCGGATACGAACGCGGATAAACCGTCCAAAGAAAAGCCGCGACGAGCGCCGCGAGCGGGGATTTTGTCCATTCGAGGGTGAGGAAAAACAGCGCGGCTAGAATCAAAACAAGAAAACATAATTGAGTAACGCCCGCCACAAAAAGGGATTCATTGGTCAGCGCCGCGACGCCCGCGAAAAATAAAACGGGCGCGGGTTCGCGCATGGCGGTTGCCGAATGCGCCGCGTCGCAAAACGGAAAATAATATTGATTACACAGGCTGTACCCGTAGCCGCGAGTCAGGTTTGTGGCGATGCCCCACCATGTTTTTGTTTCGCCCGAGTCGAGTTGAATAGGATGCGCCTTGAGCGCGAACGAGCCGACGACAAACATGGCGGAAATCATCAACGTCAAAACAAGCGGAGCGTGAATTTCCGCCGCGCTTTCCAAACGGGCAAGCCAATTTTTGTTATTTGATTCCATGCGTTGATTGTATTGTACAAGTATAATTTTCGCTATGAACAATCCCGCCTTTATTTACCGCGTTCACGCCGCGCAGCGCATGTTTGAAAGAAAAATTTCCATGAAGCGGCTGCGTCAGGTTTTTGAAACGGGAGAAACCATCGAAGATTATTCGGACGACGCGACAAGCCCAAGCCGTTTAATTCTAGGTTGGGAAGGAAAGCGCCCCATCCATTTGGTGGTCAGCGAAAGCGCGGATAAAGTTGTGATCATCACCGCGTATTCGCCAGAGCCTGAGTTGTGGACGAAAGATTTCAAGCGCCGAAGGTAACACGACATTTATGTCGCTCTATAAATTGATTATGAAATGTCTCATCTGTTTACAATCTGAAACCGTCAGCGGTTTTACGTCCATCCCTTTTGAGCGCGGAGAATTTCGCGTCGTGATCAATAACGTCCCCGCGCAGGTTTGCCCCAACTGCGGCGAGGCGTATGTAGATGAAGATACTGCGGCGCGATTGTTATCCAAAGCCGAATCCGTTTTGGATGAAGGCGTGCGAGAGGGCGTCTGTGAATATTAAGAGAGTTTCTAAAAACCTCACCACAAAGACGCGAAGTCACAAAGCCACAAAGTTTTTTTCTTTGAGTCTTCGCGGCTTTGCGGCTTTGCGGTTAAAAAAACAAACTTTCACTGCACTCCTCTCTATGACGTTATTCTTCGCCGCGTGTGCGCCCATCACGCCGACGGTTACATCAACGCCAATCGCAACGCGCGTTCCCGTCACATCCACGCCGACGATTACGCCATCGCCAACGGCAACGCAAACAACCGCGCAGGCGATTTATCCATATACTATTGAAGGCTTGCGTAAACATCAGTTCAAAAGCGGAAAAATCGCACTCGGCGAAAAACTGCTCGAAACGGAGATTTTCACGCGCTACGCAATCGAATATCCCAGCGACGGATTAATCATTACGGGCATTTTGCAAATTCCCAAAATTGGAAAAGCGCCTTATCCGGTGATTATGATGAATCACGGATTTTTCTCGCGTACGGTTTATTCATCGGGAGACGGCACAGACCGCGCCGCAGAATTTCTCAACAAACGCGGATACCTCACGCTGTCGTCGGATTATCGCAGTTGGGGAAAATCGGAGACGGGCGTAAGTCTGTTTTACTCGGGGCTTGCCATTGACGTAATCAATTTGATGAACGCGATTCCGTCGCTCAAAGAAGCGGACGCAAAGCGCATCGGCATGTGGGGACACAGCATGGGCGGCGGCGTGACCATGAAAGTTTTGGCAATTGACAAGCGCGTGAAAGCCGCCGTGTTGTATTCATCGGTCACTGGCGATTTTGGCGAGTTGATTGACCGCTGGGGACCGGGCTGTCTCGGCGACGTTTACGAAGGCGAACTGGCGTATGGATGCAATTCGTCGGATGTGATTCCGCTTGACCTTCCGCCCGATTTAATCGCGGGATATTTCAACGCCGTGACGGATCCTGTTTTACTCGAAGCGGTTTCGCCCCTCTATCACCTGAAGAACATCAGCGCGCCGATTCAAATCGCGTACGGCACAGAAGACGGGAAAGTATCCTCAGGCTCGCCGACTGAATGGTCGAAAGAGATTTACAAAAAGTTCATCGAAGCCGATAAGAAAGCGCGACTCTTTGCGTATCAAGACGAGAA
>JAQTWR010000420.1 GCA_028689195.1 Anaerolineales bacterium
TGAGAACGTCGTAATCTTTTGCGATGCGCAGCGCGTTGGCGGACGTGTACGGTTCGTTGTAAATATCAATTTGAATATCGGGATTCAAATCGGTCAATCGTTCGCGCGCGCTTTCCACTTTCAATTTGCCCACCGCGCTTGTGCCGTGAATGACCTGTCGCTGCAAATTGGTCGTGTCTACCACGTCAAAATCTACAAGCCCGATGCGCCCAACGCCCGCCGCCGCGAGATACAGCGCGACGGGCGAGCCAAGTCCGCCTGTGCCTATAATTAGCGCGGACGAGTTCTTCAATTTGATTTGTCCACCCAGCCCTACTTCGGGCATGAGCAGGTGACGCGAGTAACGCAAAATTTGTTCGTGGGTGAGTTCTTCGACCATGAGGCGCTCCGTGTTTCTTGCAAGATATTTATCCGCGCTACGCATTATAATTCAGCGCGCTATGAAAAAAATAACCCCGCTGAAAATAATCCTTTTCGTCTCCGCGATACTCTACCTCGTCTTCATTCTTGGAACGTCGTTTGTCGTCAAAGGCGAGCGGTACTTCACCCTCGTTGACGACGCGATGATTTCCATGCGTTACGCAAAACATTTGGCGCAAGGTTATGGGCTGGTCTGGAATATCGGCGCCGCGCCCGTTCAGGGATTTACCAATCTCGGCTGGACGCTCTACATGAGTTTTCTGCACCTCTTCCCGTTTCCAGCCTCCAAGATTTCCCTCGCGGTGATGCTGACCTCGTTGTTGATCCTGCTTGTCAATATTTGCGTCGTTCATAAGGTCGCCGAAACGCTCGCGCCCGAATCCAAATATGCGCCCGCGCTCGCCGCGCTTGTGACCGCTTTTTATTTTCCGCTCGTTTTTTGGTCTTTGCGCGGCATGGAAGTTGGGTTATTAACCTTGCTTGTCGACGCCGCAATTTTATTTTCTATTTCAAAAAATAATCCCGTCCTCGTTGGCGTTGTTCTGGCGCTGGCGGTCTTTACCCGCATTGATGCGGCAATCGCCGCCGCGATAGTTATTTTCTATCTGTTCGTAAAAGATAGACGCAGTTTTGTCGTCCCCGCAATTTTTGTCGTTCTCGCAACGCTTGCCGTTCTTTACTTCCAACACGCCTACTTCGGCGATTTCCTCCCCACGACCTATTATCAAAAAGTGACGGGCTATACCATGTTCGAGCGCGTTAAACACGGCTTGCTGGTCTTCAACGAATTTGCGTCGCGCGATACGTTGTTCTTGTTTCTCTTTTCGCTTGGGGCTTTGTTTTTTTATAAGCGCCAGCGAAATCTGGAGGCGCTGTTGCTGCTTGGCGTTTTTCTCGCGCAGTGCGCCTACTCGATTTATGTCGGCGGCGATTACGCGGAGCCTGAAACCAACGCCGCGAATCGATTCATCGCGCAGGGGATTCCCGCCCTCGTTATTCTCTTCGGTTGGATGACGAGCCGCGTCCTCTCTGACCTTGAAGCGGGTCGCTCGTCTCAGTTTAAGGTCAACCCCGCTATTGTGATCGCGTTCATGGTCTTGCTTGTTATCAGCGGCGAACCGTGGTTTATGTATTCGATTGATAACGCGCCCTTGCTCAAAGCGGATATTCGCCGCGTCAAACTCGCGCTGCACATCGCGCGCAACACGTCGCCCGACGCGCTGATTGCCGTCCACGCGGCGGGGCAAATTCCGTACTATTCCAATCGCGCAACAATTGATTTGCTCGGCTTGAACGATCCGCTCGTCGCCAAAGGCGGGGGCAAGGGAGCGTTCTATCCGGGTCATAATAAATGGGATTACGAATACAGCATCGGTCAATTGCTGCCCGATCTCGTCGCCGATAACTTTGCGCCGCTTTCCGAGTATATGCGCGGCGCGGATCAATATCAAATGCTCGAAAGCGATATTTATATCCGCAAAGACAGTAAATTAATTAATGTGGACGGGCTTTCTTCAAAAGAGTATAGATAACAAAACAGCCTCCGAGCCAAAACTCGGAGGCTGTCGTTTACTGACAACCGATTATTAAGAAGCCGCAGCCTTTGCCGCAATATCTTCCAGCATCTTTGTGGTGAGTGATTTCGGGCGTTCGAGGGGTTGCCCCAACGCGCGCGCCCATACATAGTTTGCGGTCACGCCGAGCGCGCGTCCTACGCCGAACAGCACGGTGTAGAAATCAAATTCGCGCACGCCGTAATAATATTGAAGCGTGCCTGAAATCGCGTCTACATTCGGGGCGGGATTCTTCGCTTTGCCTTGCTCTTTCAACACGGCGGGGACAACGTCGAAGACCATATCCGCGAGGCGGACGAGATCGTCCTGCGGGAAGTGAGCCTTCGCATATTCCATTTGCGCGGTGAAGCGGGGGTCTGGCACGCGCAAAACCGCATGACCATAACCGGGGATGACTTTTCCGCCGTTCAGCGTATCCCATGCAAATTTATAAAGGTCGTCGCGGGTGGTGACGCCGCCAAATTCTTTGTGGACGTCTAACAGCCAGCCGAGACATTCCTGATTGGCGAGACCATGCAGGGGACC
>JAQTWR010000421.1 GCA_028689195.1 Anaerolineales bacterium
GTTCGGCGTCGCCGTCGAAGAGGACGTATCCACGCGGCAGGAAGCCGCAGCAGTCCCCGCAGGCGCGCCCGCCCCCGAGCCGACCAACTTCACGCTCAGTCTTATCGGGCTGCTGAGCGTTTCGCTCGGCGTGATGAACCTGCTGCCCATCCCCGCGCTCGACGGCGGGCGCATCCTTTTCACGCTCCCCGAAATTCTCTTTCGCCGCCGCATCCCGCCCGAACGCGAAAACATGGTCAACGGCATCGCCATGATGCTGCTGATCGCGCTTCTGGTTTTCGTCAACATCATGGACTTCGTCAACCCCGTTCAAATTCCCTAATATGACTGAAAAACTTACCTTCCAAAACGTTCTCGACCATTTGCGAAATTCAAGCAAAAACATTCCGCAGAGTCATTTCAAATTTTATTCCGACCTCGACCCAAAATCTTTGCGGCAATTCATGGACGCTTGGCGCGACGTTGCTCCAGCCCGCAAATTGATTCTGCTCGACGAATTACTGGCGCGTCTCGATTCCGATACGATCGTCTCCTACGAAGAAATTGGACGCGAGCTGCTCGCCGACGCGGACGCGCAAGTCCGCACCCGCGCGATTGGACTCCTCGCGGAATCCAACGACCCTCGAATTGTGAACGACTTAACCGATATTCTCCTGCGCGACGTCGACCTCGCGCCGCGTATTCAATCGGCGCGGCTGCTCGGCGAATTTATCCTGCTCGCCGAGTTGGAAGAACTCCCCGAAGAAACCCAGCGCAAAGCCGAAAGCGCTTTGCGCTCCGTCATCAAGAGCGGCGATGATTCGTCCCTGCGAAAACAAGCGCTCGAATCTTTTGGATACTCCTCGAACGCCGAACTAAACGACTTGATAGAATCTGCGTTTGAACGCGCCGACCCCGCCTGGGTTGCCAGCGCCCTCCGCGCTATGGGGCGTTCGAAAGATAGCGAACGCTGGGGCGAAGACGTGACGAGTATGCTGCTCGACGAAGAACCGCAAATCCGCCACGCCGCCGTCGAAGCCGCAGGCGAACTGCTCATCGAAGAAGCCGCTCCCATAATGATTAACATGCTCGAAGACGAAGAGGAAGACGAAGATGTCGCCTCCGCCGCGATTTGGTCGCTTTCGCAAATCGGCGGCGAAGATGCGCGCGTTTACCTTATCCACTTAATCGAGCAGACCGAAGACGAGAACCTTCTCGAATACCTCGAAGACGCGCTCGATAATTTGAATTTCAACGAAGACCTGAATAAATTTGATCTGCTATCTCTCGACGAGGACGATTTGGATGATGAAGGCGGGTAACGTGCAATCTTTCATATTGATTGTTTTGATCGGCGTAATCGGCGGGGTGGCGGTTGGCATACAGGCGCCGCTCTCCAGCGGCATCAGCCAGAAACTTGGGGTATTGGAAAGCATCTTCATCGTCCATCTCGGCGGGGCTGTGGCTGCGTTGATTCCGCTGTTGATCTATGGCGGCGGGAAACTTTCGCAGTGGCGCGAACTTCCGTGGTACGCGCTGGGCGCGGGCGCGTTTGGCTTGGTGGTCATCTTCTCTATGAGTTATATGATTCCCCGCGTGGGAGTCGCCACCGCGTTGATTATCCTTCTGGCGGGGCAGTTGTTTATCGGCACTGTGTTGGATTATTTCGGATGGCTGGGCGCGGCGCAAAAATCTTTAGACGCGACGCGTATTCTCGGCTTGGCTGCGGTCTTGCTGGGGGCGTGGCTCTCGGTAAAATAAAATCTTAAAGGAATCTTATGCCTACTCCCGTTCTTAAATTACTCCCCGCTGAAAAATATAAGGGGGTCAATCAGTACGACCCGATCAAATATTATTATTGGCCCGTGTTTGGAAAGATGTACCGCCGCCGCGTGGAACTTGCCCTGGGCGAATGTACAGGCGGAGAAAAAATACTCGAAGTGGGTTTTGGCACGGGGCTTGCATTCCCCAATTTACATGATACGTACAAGGAAATTCACGGTATTGACCTGACGGCCGATATTGAAGCGGTGCAATCCGTTTTTGCGCCGATGAATATTCCGCTCTTCCTTGAAAAAGGCGACGTGCAAAATATGCCTTATCCCGACCATAGTTTTGATACCGTGCTATTGGTCAGCATTCTGGAACACCTCAAGCCGCTTGAATTGGAACGCGCTTTTGCGGAAGTGAACCGCGTGCTAAAGCCCGGCGGTCAAATGGTGTACGGCACGCCTGTTGAAAAACCCTTCATGGTCTTCATGTTCAGTTTGCTGGGACATAACATCCGCGACGAGCATTTCTCGACCGAAAAAGAAATCGCCGTCGCCGCGCATAAAGCCTTCTCCAAAGGGCATGTGATCGAAATGAAAAGTACGCCGCCCATTGCGGGGGCGGTATATACGGTTGGAAATTTTATAAAATAACGTGAATAATGGATAAGCCAAAAACATCAGCATGTCACCCTGAGGGAGCGTTTTTCAGTGACCGAAGGGTCTCAAATGAGCCGTTCCGAGATGCTTCGGGGCAAAAAA
>JAQTWR010000422.1 GCA_028689195.1 Anaerolineales bacterium
ACTTGATAAAAATCAGTGGCGCTCAACGGCGCAAGCGGCGAAGGGACAACGACTAGCGCGTTCCCCATCGCCAGCGCGGATGCGGCAAGTTGACATAACGCCAGCAAGGGTTTGTCGTCGGGCAGGAGAATTCCCATCACGCCGATTGGTTCACGCGCCGCCAGCGTCACATTGCGGAGCGGCGTGTTATGCACCGCGCCGTCGTATTTATCCGCCCACGCCGCGGCGGTAAACAAAGATTCGACGCTCGCTTCCACTTCGCGGTTTGCAGATTCAAAATCCGCGCCTGTTTGTTGAACAATGCGTTTTGCAAACTCGTCGCTGCGGATGGAAAGATTCTCCGCGAGGTAATACAAAATCTGCGCGCGGTTGTGTCCCGTGGTCTTCGCCCATTTATCAGCAACGCCGCGCGCGGCTTCCACCGCGTTACGAATATCCTTGCGGCTGCCCTGCCCCACCTCGCCGATTAAATTTCCATTGGCATCAAGCACTTCAATCGAATATCCGCTGTCGGGGCGGGCTTGCTTGCCGTTGATAAAAAGTTTTGCGGTGCGGTCTATGGAAGGACGAATTATGAAGGATGAAGGATGAATTTCGTTCCTACGAACCTTCTTCTTGATTAAGGATTTTTTTTCATCCCTCATCCTTTCGCCTTCATCCTTTGTTCGTTTAACATATTCCCACAATCCCTCTTTTCCGCCCTCGCGCCCAAAACCAGATTCGCGATAGCCGCCGAATCCCGATGCGGCGTCGAACAAATTCGTGGAATTGATCCAAATCGTCCCCGCTTTAATTTGCGTCGCAACATCCAGCGCGAGATTAATATCCTCGCTCCAAATGGACGCGGCAAGTCCGAAGCGCGTGTTGTTGGCGAGTTTCACCGCTTCTTCTGGAGTTCTAAAAGTCATGGCAGCCAACACGGGACCAAAAATTTCCACCTGCGCGATGGTAGACGCGGGCGCGACGTTCGTGAACAATGTCGGCGGGTAGAAAAATCCTTCCGTAGGACAAGACCAACTCGGCTGCCAAAAATCCGCGCCTTCTTCTTTTCCTTTTTGAACGAGCGCGTCAATCCGCTCTACTTGAATGGGGGCGATGATCGCGCCGACATCCGCGCATTTATCGAGCGGATCGCCCACGCGGAGTTTTTCCATGCGCGATTTTAATTTGCGATAGATTTTTTCCGCGACGCCCTCCTGCGCCAAGAGCCGCGACCCCGCGCAGCAAACCTGCCCCTGATTGAACCAAATCGCGTCTATGATTCCCTCGACGGCGGAATCTAAATCCGCGTCGTCGAAAACGATGAACGGCGATTTCCCGCCAAGTTCCAGCGAAAGTTTTTTCGGCGTTCCAGCCGTCGCTTTGCGAATGATGCGCCCGACTTCGGTCGAGCCGGTGAACGCGATTTTATCCACGTCGGGATGTTCCACAATCATCGCGCCGGTTTTTCCATCGCCAGTGACGATGTTAACCACGCCGGGCGGCAAAATATTTTGACAGATTTCCGCAAACAACAACGCGGTAAGCGACGTAAATTCAGCGGGTTTCAGCACAACCGTATTGCCCATCGCCAGCGCGGGCGCGACCTTCCACGAAAGCATCAGTAGCGGAAAATTCCATGGGATGATTTGACCGACCACGCCAATTGGTTCGTATCCGCGCATCTCGGTGGACATGATTTGCGCCCAACCCGCATGATGATAGAAATGACGCGCCACGAGCGGAACGTCAATATCGCGCGTCTCGCGGATCGGCTTGCCGTTATCAAGCGTTTCCAACACGGCGAATAATCGCGCATGTTTTTGAATCTGCCGCGCAATGGCGTACAAGGCGCGCGCGCGCATGTGACCCGACAACCCGCTCCACGAAGCAAACGCCTTACGCGCAGATTTGACCGCGTCGTCTACATCCTGTTTGCCCGCCTGCGCGACATCCGCAAGTTTTTTTGCATTGGCGGGGTTGATTGAATCAAAATATTTTTTCGGCGAAGGCTCGCGCCATTCATTGTTAATGAAGAGATTGAATTTGCCGTTATGTTCGGCGATCCAATCGAGCGCGGGTTTTGCCACTTCGGGCGCGGGACCATAAGAGAGGGTATCGAGAATTTCAGGGATTGTCATGGCGTTTCCTGTTTTGTTGCCACCCCTCTACAACCAGTTGAAGCACGTCCGACATATAGTAGCGCAGCGTCTCGATCGACTCGGCATAATGTTTATAAAGGGAGCGGTCGCGCTCTTTATCGGCGCTGAGTTCTTTGTGAATAAGGTTGAGCAGGGCAAGACTCAAATCCATATCCAATAATTGAGAATCGAATAGTAGATGGAAAAGCGTCAACTTATCTTTTGTGGTGGCGGCGCGGAACAACTCTTTGCGGTTTGATAAAGTAGGCATTGATACTCTTATGGGGTAAGTGCGGTGCGACAAATCATCTTTACAAAAATTATAGCATAGAGAAATATCGCAACGCCCGTAGTTACTCCAACTCGCTCATTACTTCGGATACGCTTT
>JAQTWR010000071.1 GCA_028689195.1 Anaerolineales bacterium
GGAGCAACCCCGCGGATATTACCTACGGTACCGCGTTGAGCGCTACGCAGTTGAACGCGTCCACCACCCCGACGGGTACGTTCACTTATACGCCCGCCGCTGGAACAATCCTGAACGCGGGACTCGGACAAACGCTCTCGGTAGATTTCACCAGCAGCGATGCGAACTATAAAGACGTTCTCGGCACGACCGTTACGATCAACGTGCTGCAAGCCACGCCGATTATCAATTGGAGCAACCCCGCGGATATTACCTACGGTACCGCGTTGAGCGCTACGCAGTTGAATGCGTCTACAACTCCAACAGGTACGTTCACTTATACGCCTCCGGCTGGAACAATCCTGAATATTGGCTCCGGGCAAACGCTCTCGGTAGACTTCATCAGCAGCGACGCGAACTATACGGATGTTCTCGGCACGACCGTCACGATTAACGTGCTTGCGCCTGCCGTTGTAAACATCTCTGGCAACGCCGGAGTAAGCGGAGCGACATTGAGCTATGACGATGGCGGTCTCAAGACAGTCACATCTATTGCAGACGGCTCCTATACCTTACCCGTTTCTTATAATTGGTCTGGTACGGTAACTCCCACGAAGAGCGGTTACACCTTCGTCCCAGCCAGCATGACCTATACTAACGTCACTGTAGACCAGATAAATCAGGACTATGTGGCTCGCACGGAGCGCGCTCGAAACGGAGGCTTCAATGTTTACGTTGCCCCGTCGAGGATTCCGAGATTTTGGACGGCTGCCAATTTTGCGGCAACCGACGGCAAAGATACCCTCGTAAAGGCGGAAGGCGCAGCCTCTGTGAAGATCACAGGCGCGGCGGGCAAGGTCAAGACGCTTGTACAGGTATTGCCGCTTAGCGGCGCAAGCGGAGATAACTTTACATTCTCTTTCTTTGTGAGAGGCGCTTCCGTTCCAGTCCCCGGGCTTTGCCGCATACAAGTGTTCCTTTATAACAATACAACACAGGTTACGACCAAGGCGATTAACTGTCCGGTTGCGACATACAATTTCCAGCGGAAGGTAACAAGCTTCACCGCTACAGGCGCGTACAACAGGGTGATTGTCAGACTCGTCTACACTAAGAGTTCAGGCACGGTTCGCTTTGACGGTTTTAGTTTGATAAGATAACGAACCGCCTTCGGTAAACGTTTATAAGTAAAAGAGACCGCCGCGATTTTATATCGCGGCGGTCTTGTAAAGTCTTGACACGCGGGGGAATCGCCGTACAATATGACCTGTCGGTCACATGACCAGCAGGTCATATAAAATGCCCAAGCAAACTTTCCTAAACCTCCTCGAAGAAAAACGCCAAACCATTGTCAACGCCGCAGTTGACGAATTTGCCGCATACGGTTACGAATCCGCGTCCATCAATCGTATTGTGGCGAACAGCGGAATTTCAAAAGGCAGCTTCTATCAATACTTTGAAGATAAGATGGACGTTTTCAAATATTTGATGGATGTGCTTGCCAATGAGAAGATGGAATTCTTCAAGGAAAAACGCCCGCCAAACGGAAACATGGATACTTTTGAATATTTCCGCTGGCTTGTGAAAATAGGCATGGAATTTAATTCCGCCTACCCGCGCATGACGCAGGCGGTCAGCCGCGTGCTGCTGGTCGAGGGGCTGTACTATGGAAAAGACTTCGCCAAATATCGCCAGATGACAACCGACGCGTTTTCGGCGATGATTAAGCAAGCCATGAAACGCGGAGAGGTTGACCCCAGCGTAGACGTGGAATTGGCGGTCATGGTCATGGATACATGGACGAACGCGATTAGCGCCTACATCTTGAACGAAGGCATGAAACAAAAAGATATTATAAGATGGGTTCGCTCCGCAAAGACGCAGGAAAAAATAGACAAGTTATTATATGTAATGGAATATGGTTTGCGAAAAACAGAGTCGCAATTCGTAAGCAAAACTTAATGGAAAGGACAACGCAATGACTTTATACCTGCGCCTTGCATGGCGCAACATCTGGAGGCACCGCCGCCGCACGGTGATCATCGTGGCGGCAATGGGATTTTCGCTTTCCCTGATGATGGTCTATGACGGCTTGATAGACGGATTCAATCAAGCCATTTATGGCAACGCAATCCGCGTGCTGGGCGGGAATATTCAGATTCACGCGGCGGGGTATCGCGCAAAAATCGAGAGTAATCCGCTGCTCGCGCTGGAGGATGATTCTGCGGCGGTGAAAGCCGCGCTCGCCCAGCCGAATGTAATCTCCGCCACGCGGAGAATCCAAACGGGCGGATTAGTGACCAATCGCGAGGGGGCATTCTCCCTCACGATTATCGGCATCGAACCCGAAGCGGAATCCAAAGTCAGTCTCGTTGCGGCGAACATCGCGGAAGGACGCTGGCTCGCGTCGGACGATACCGATGTGATCCTCATCGGGCGCGGACTTGCGGATACGATGAGCGTGACGATTGGAGATCGCATCACCGTTGTTGGCAGCGATATTCATAAACAGAACCGCCAGCGCACGATGACCATTATCGGCATTTATGATCTCGGCATGGCTTCCATCGAAAAGACGACGATGTATATGTCGCTGGGCGAGGCGCAGGCTTTGTACGGTCTGAGCGGGAAATCCACCGAGATACAAGTAAACCTTGAAGAACTTGGGCAGGAACCCGGCGTGGTCAACGCGCTTGTTCCGCTGCTGCCGCGTTATGAAGTCGAATCATGGGAGAAGAATTATCCCGAATTGCAAACCACCATCAGCAGAAAAGGCTCGGTAATGAACGTCTTTGGGGTCATTATTATTATGATCGCGGGCATCGGCATCTTGAACCTGTTGTTGATGGCGATCTATGAGCGCACGCGCGAAATCGGTTTGCTTGGCGCAATGGGACTCAAGCCGCGCCAAATCGCCGCGTTATTCATTCTCGAAGGCACGTTGATTGGCGTGGTGGGCGCGGTCGCGGGCGCGCTTTTGGGCGTGACTTTCAATTTCATCTTCGGTCAAATTGGATTCGATTATTCGTCATACGCCGACCTTACCGAATACATGGCGCTCATCAGCGGACGCATATACCCCACGCTTGGGCTTGCGAATTTGCCCGCGCGCATGATTACCGTGATTGTGATTTCGACATTGGCGGCGTGGATTCCCGCGCAGGAAGCCTCGCGCCGCGAACCCGCCGAGGCGCTGCATTATGTGTAAAAAATGTCGCGTCGTTGCCGCGCTCTGTTTGTGACGATATTAGACGAAGCGAGAAAACTATGACTCAATTATTCAAAATGGCTTTTCGCGATCTGGGACGCAATAAACGGCGCACCCTGCTTTCCGCGCTTGCCGTTTCTGTTGGAATGTCGCTGCTGCTGTTGATGGCTTCTGTGGTGGCGGGCGAAATGCGCGGCGCGCTTCAAAATACCATTCAACTGCAGAGCGGACATTTGCAGATACGCTCCGTGAATTACGACGAAAATAAGATCAGCCTGAAATGGGATGATTTGATCGCGAACCCGCAGGGCGTCATCGCGCAGGTGAAAGCGCTTCCGCAAGTGACCGACGCTACGCCGCGTTTAATCGCAAGCGGAATCGTCAGCCGCGGAGAGAATTCGCGCGGCGTGCAGCTCATCGGCATTGATCCGTCTGCGCCCGCCAATCAAGTTTTCCGCGCAGGATTGCTCGAAGGCGCGTTCATCGCCGCTGATGACCGCGAAGGAATTATGATCGGCAAACCGCTCGCGCAAAAATTTGATTTGAAGGTCGGCGATACAGTCAGTTTACTCGTCAATAAATCCGAAGGCGATGTGGACGAGCAGCTGGTTATCGTGCGCGGTATCTATACCACGAACACAACCAGTTACGATGAAAGTACGGTCTTCATGCCGCTTGCCAAAGCGCAGGTATTTACCGGCGCGGGCGATCATGCCACGATTATTTTCATCCTATTGCAAGACCGCGAACTGGCGGATGTCGTTGCCGCCGCGATTCAATCGTCTAATCTGCAAACGGTTACATGGCGCGGCATGAACAAGATGGTTGTGCAATTTGAAGATTTTGCGGGCGCGTACATGGTGGTGTTGTACCTCATCGTGTTGGGAATCACCGCGACGGTTGTGACGAATACATTGGTCATGGCGGTTTTTGAACGCACGCGCGAAATCGGAATTTTGTCTGCAATTGGGATGAAGGGCGGGCGCATCATGGCGCAGTTCCTCGTGGAAGGCGCGCTCATTGCCACGGGCGGCATAATTGGCGGATTGATTCTCGGCGGAATGCTATCCATGTATTTCGCCAAATACGGTTTTTACGTCGGCGACATGGGGTTGACGGGCATGTTGATGGGAGATCAAATTTACGCCTATCTCACGTTGAACGACGCGATCTACCTGACCGTTACCGCTTATGTCGTTACGCTCATCGCTTCGCTGTACCCCGCCACGCTTGCCGCGCGCATGGAACCTGTGGAAGCGCTGCACGGATAATTAACGCCAGACCTGATATGTTTCTAAACCCGTCAGGTTTTACGAAGGAGTCAAACATGGAAGTCGCAAAAGTAGTTAACGCAACCCGCGTATTCAAAATCGGACAAATGGAAACGCACGCCTTGCGCGGCGTCGAACTTTCCATTCAAAGCGGAGAATTCACCGCGCTCGTGGGACCTTCGGGTTCGGGCAAGACCACGCTGCTGCAACTCATCGGGCTGCTCGACCAGCCCACCACAGGCAGCGTCTCTATCAACGGGAAGGAAGCCACGCGCCTGACGCGCAATCAACGCGCCGATTTGCGCCGCGGCGCCATTGGATTCATCTTCCAATTCTTCGCGCTCATCCCAACCTTGACCGCGTATGAAAACGTGGAAATGCCGCTCTTGCTCAACGGCATGAAACCCGCCGAGCGAAAAATCCGCGTCAACGAAATGATGGCTGCCGTCGGTCTGATGGACCGCGCGCATCACCGCCCCGATCAACTCAGCGGCGGACAGCAGCAACGCGTCGCCGTCGCGCGCGCGCTTTCCATCAATCCTTCGCTTGTCCTCGCGGACGAACCCACTGCCAATCTCGATACCGAAAACGGCAAGCAGGTGATGGATATTATGCAAAAATTAAATAAAGAGACGGGCGTTACGTTTGTATTTGCCACGCACGACCCGCGCGTCATCAGCTACGCAAAACGCGTGGTCACGTTGGAAGACGGTTTGATCGTAAAAGATGCGCGTTAGCGCGTCGGCGAATATGGAGATAAGCCAATGAAAAAAATATTTCTAATGTGGGCTGTCATTTTTGCGCTCGCGCTATCCGCTTGTGGAACGTCCGCCGCGCCGACGGCAATCCCCACCATCTCGCTCGATTCGTCCGCGCAGCCGTCTCTGGTTTCATCGGGCAAAGCGGCGGCTTCCGCAATTGTAGTTCCCGTCAAAAAAATTGAATTATCCTTCCCGCTTTCGGGCGCGGTGAAAAACGTAGAAGTCGTCGAAGGCGATACGGTAATCGCGGGGCAAACCCTTGTTGCGCTCGAAACCGCAATTCTCGAAGCGAAGATCAAAGAAGCCGAAGCCGCAGTCGTCACCGAACAAACGCAGGTCGCGTATCTCATCCGCACAGGCACTGACAACGAAAGACTCCTCGCAGCCAAAGCGGATGTTGACCGAATGCAAGCCGCAGTGGATATTGCCAAAGCGCAACTCGCGCAGGCAGCGCTCGCCGCGCCCTTCGACGGAACAATCGCGTCCGTCAATATTTCTCCCGCCGAGTTTGCAGCCGCGGGTCAAATCGTAATTGTGATGGGCGACCTTTCCCATTTCCAAATCGAAACCACAGACCTCAGCGAAAAAGACGCGCCCAATATAAAAATCGGTCAAAGCGCAAACGTCTACATTCCCGCGCTCGACGGCGACTTCAGCGGCAAGGTTGTTGATATTGCCCGCATTTCCGAAACCGTCGGCGGCGACGTTGTTTTCAAAGTCACCATTGAATTAGATAAACAACCCGAAGGGCTGCGCTGGGGCATGAGCGCCGATGTGGAAATTAAATAGCGAGGCTGCCATGAAAAAAAATCTTTGGATGATTGCCGCCGCGCTGGGTTTGATCCTCGCGTCATGCGGATCGCCCCCCCCAATCGCCGCGACTTTGCCCCCCGCCGAATCTGTCGCAACGCAGTCAAGTTTTGTTCCCCTCGATGTGATTGTCGCATCCGCGAAAGCCCAACCCGCGCATGAAACGCAAATGAGTTTTCCAATTTCCGCGCCCGTTAAAGAAATGTTTGTCAAAGAAGGCGATACCGTGAAAGCGGGGCAACTCTTAATGACGCTTTACGCGCCCGATCTCGAAGGTCAAGTAAAAGCCGCGGAACTCGCGGCGCAAGCGGGCGAATTGGAATATCAATATTGGCTTCCGCACCGCTACGACCGTCCGCCTGAAAGACAATGGCAAGCCAAAGCCGAATGGGATCAAAGGGTGATGGCGCTTGAAGTTGCAAAAACTTCGTTCGCGCAAACTTCCATTTACGCGCCCTTTGACGCGACCGTGATAACTGTTAATGTCCAAACGGGCGAACTCGCGCAAACCGGCAAAATCGTAATTACGCTGGCAGACCTCGCCCACATGCAAATCGTCACCACAGATTTAAGCGAACGCGATGCGCCGCGCGCGCAAGTCGGTCAAAGCGCAAAAATTTATATCGAAGCATTAAACGCAAACGTAACTGGAAAAGTAATTCGCATCGCGCCCAAGTCTGAAACCGTCGGCGGCGATGTGGTTTATCCCGTCGTCATCGAACTCGACGAGCAGGTCAACGGGCTGCTCTGGGGCATGAGCGCGGAAGTGGAGATAAACAAGTAGCAAACGAGCAAGCAGCAAGTAAGCAAGAAGCAAATAGACAGGCGAGGCGCGGACAAGTTATGCGCGGCAGCCCGTCTATTTTTTTTGTTTATTGCCCGCCGCTTGAAAACCTTAATAACCTTAAAGAAAATATAAAGGGTTAAATAAAATAGCCTTTCGATTTTTTAAGATAAACATACGCATAAAAACCTTTACATAAATCAATAGTTAGATACAATGAATATAATGATTATGATTTTATACGTTCAATCATATTGATCATGCGATTGCATTGAACGATAAACAACATGAAAGACAACAATAAAGGAAAATATTATGTATATTTGCGTGTTATCAAGCGCTCCCGATGAAAACGACGTTCCTTACGATCCGTCCTATTATATGAACGGCTATCGTTGGAAACAACATTACGTCGAGCCGATTAATGTGGATAAACAAATCCGCGACCTGATGAACGAAGGCGTAGACACCTTTATCAATTTATGCGACGGCACTCCCGACGACGCGCTTTCGGGCATCGCGCTTGTTCATGCGCTCGAAAAACATAACGCCGCGTTCACAGGCGCCGATTCGAAATTTTTCGACCCTACCCGCGATGAAATGAAAAACGCCGCGAAGAGAGTCTCCGTCCCCACGCCGAATTGGATCTTTGTTAATCGCGCAGAAGATGCGGAAAAAGTCGCGAAGCGTTTGAAATTCCCCATGTTGGTCAAACCGCCGCACGGCTACGCCAGCGTAGGCATCCGCCGAAAATCGCGCGTCGAGTCTCTCGAACAACTGCGCGAACAACTTGCCATCGAAATCAACGAATTCGGGCGCGCTTTGGTCGAGGAGTTTATCGAAGGACGCGAGTTTACTTGTTTGATTGCGGAAAACCCCGAAAACCCGAAGAAGCCGCTGACCTTCACGCCTGTTGAATTTATTTTCCCCGCAGACGAATCCTTCAAACATTACGATATGAAATGGGTCGAATACGAAAAGATGTCTGTGGCTATTGTGAACGATCCTGGAATCGAAAAAACGCTGCGCGAGCAAACCGAGCGCGTCTTCAAAGAATTGGGCGGCAACGGTTATGCCCGTTGCGATTATCGCATGGACGCCGACGGCGTGATTCACATGCTGGAGATCAACCCCAATTGCGGTATTTTCTACGCGCCTCACGAGCCGGGTTCTGCGGATTTTTCATTGCTCAACGATCCTGTAACCGACCATGTGAAATTTATGAAGTTGATTATTCGCAACGCGCACAAACGCCGCGAACGTTTCGTCGCCGAAAAAACGCCGAAACGCCAGCCGCGCAAACGCGTTATCGAAGTCGAACAGATGGCGTACAGCTAAAACCGAAACTAAAAAATCGTCATGTTTGAAGAGAACGTGACGATTTTTTTTATGTTACAACGCGGCAAACCAGAGGGGCATGGACTGCCGTTTAAGTTACATATAAAATAATTCAAAAACAAACTATGAAACAAAATTATATTCTTCTCCTTATGCTTTTGTTAGTAACCAGTTCTTGCGCCGCGCCGACTTCCACGCCGCGCGTAGATATTCCCTTTGTCTTTCCCACAGATAAACCCTTGCCGACGCGCGCCGTTGTTGCGCCGACGTCCATGCCAACAGCCGTCCCCGCTTCTCTGACGGATATTCCTTTCTTAACGAAGTTTTCCGAAAAGAAAGTCGACTGGCAAATCATATCTGGCGCCGTGACGGCTGCGCAAATCAACGCGGAAGTTGCGCGTCAGGAAGGCGATCAGGTTGGCAGGACGAATCAAAAAGTGATTAACGGTTTTATTCGCTCTGCGGTTAAACAAGGGAACGGACAGGTCTTTGAGGTTTTATATCCCGCGGAATTAACGGACGGAAAATTAACCGAATTGACGGTTAAAAACGTTAAACAAGTTCCCGTTTTGGCGAGTCATGCCGCGCTTCTGGAAGATTATTTCGCGGTTAATTTTCCCGATATAACAAAAAAGTGGATCGCGCAAAACGCAACCGATGCGGACGTTAAATACGCAGCTATCATCACTGTAACATGGGCGACGAAATATGGTCCCTTGCGAATTAGTTATAAAACAACGGGAAAATACGTCATCGAAACGGGAAATTATCCGGGACGTTTGGAGTTTTTGCGAAAATGTATGTTTGAACAAACGATCGAGCATTTTTCGCCAAAAAATAAACTGGATTTGAATTGGTATCCAGCGCCTGTGATTAAACTTTCTGGAACAACGCGGGACGGCGTCTCTGGCGAAATGAAGAGCGACGCGTTTGGGTGGTCTCCCATGGCGGATTTTGCAAAAGCCGAGAGCCAGACTTTGAGCGAAATTGGAGATGCAGTGGCTGGCGTGAAGATAGAATCAAAAGAAACTCTGGCTGGGTTGCAAGCCGCGTTCGATAAAGCGTTCATGCCCGTTTATTGCACCGAGGCGGTTATTAAATAAAAAACGACAGTCATCTTAAAGATGACTGTCGTTTTTTATATCGAGAATAATTGCGCTTGTTTTTGCAGCGCGGCTTGCATAGACCATGGTCCCGTCCATGTGACTGTGACAGGCAGGAGTTTGCCGCGCAAATCGTCTTCCGATTCGACGAAGACAATTTTATTCGTGGGGGTGCGTCCGCGCCAGCGATTTTTCACTTTATCTTCAAACAATACTTCGACCGTTTCGCCGAGATATTTTTTATTGATCTCGCCGAGAATCCCTTCCTGCAAATCGTCGAGGATATGCAGGCGGCGGAGTTTATCCTCTTCGGGGACGTTATCGTCCATGCGGCGCGTGGCGACGGTTCCTTCGCGCAGGGAATATCGCGCGAGGTGCGCCACATCCAATTTGAGGTCAGATAAGACGCGGTACGTTTCCATAAATTTCTTTTCGGTCTCATCGGGAAACCCGACGATAATATCCGTTGCGATGGAACATTCGGGGATGCGCGCGCGAATCTTCGCCACGAGGTCGCGGTAGTCCTGCTGGGTATATCCGCGCTTCATGTTTTC
>JAQTWR010000072.1 GCA_028689195.1 Anaerolineales bacterium
GGAGCGCGTTAAATTCCCGCGCGCGGCGACGGAGCAATATCGCAAACTGGTTCCGCCTTCGTTTACGTTTCACGCGCGCGACCCGAAATTCGATAAAACGATTCCGCAGGACAGCCCAGTCATCGTCACGGCAAGTTCCGCGCCCGATATTCTCGATCCTATAACGGGTCGGGAACGCCGCGCAGAATCAGCGGACATTGCGCGCATCGCGCACCTGATCAACGAACTTCCCGGCTATGACGTTTTTTCCATTTCCACTTTAGCCGAAGACGCGCCCGCGGATCAATTCACCGTTTCGCGTTTGTATCCCGCGCTCAAGTATTGCCTGAAACCGATTCGCGTCACCACCAAAGACCGCGCCGACGCAGACTCGGTGATGAAGATGGCGTATATCGTCGCGGGCGGCGAGGCGGCGTACAAGGAACATCCGTTTTTGACGCATCACTATTGTCCCGTTGTTTCGCCGCTGACGATGGACAATCTTTCCACCGAGATGGTCATGTATTACGCGAAGGAAGGTTTGCCCGTCTACCCGACCATTGTGCCAAACGCGGGGTTGACTTCGCCGATGTCTATTGCGGGGACGCTGGCGCAAGGCAACGCGGAATTTCTGGCTACCTTGGTTTTGATGCAAATGGTCAAAGCGGGTACGCCCGCCATTTACGCCACGCTCGGCACCGTCGCCGATATGCGGACGGGCGCGTACGCTTCGGGCGGAATCGAGTGCGGGATGCTGCACATGGCGTTCGCGCAGATGGCGCATTTCTATAATCTCCCATGCGGGGGCTACATTGGCTTGACAAACGCCAAAGTGAACGACGCGCAGGCGGGATACGAAACGGGCATGTCTGCCGTTGGCGGATTGCTCAGCGGTATGGATATGTTCAACATCGGCGGTTTGATTGACGCGCTGAAAACCTTTGATTTTGCCAAAGCCGTGATTGACGACGAGATCGCGCAGAACATGAAGCGCATGAAACGCGGAATCAGTTTCAGCGAAGACGATCTCGCGCTGCCGCTCATCAAAGAAATCGGACCGGGCGGATCGTTCATTACCGCCAGGCACACCATCAGCCGCATGAAAACCGAAGCCGTAATGACCAAAATGGCAGACCGCGATACGCGCTCCATTTGGGAAAAACGCGGCGCGACCGATATTCAGACCCGCGCGATGAAGAAGGTCAAAGCGGTGATGGCGGCGAATACGCAGTCTTTGCTCGCGCCCGAAGCGGACGAGAAAATCCGCGCCGAATTCGCGGGACTCGTCGCAGGCGATTTGAAACCGATTGAGTAAATCAAAAAAGAAATTGGAGATTTTATGTTAAAGATATTCAAACGCAAGGAAGATAAGTTTCATAAGTTAATAGAAGATCAGGCGCTGATTGCCTACGAAGGATTGAAACTGCTGGTCAAGTATCTTGAAACGCTGGAGCCTGAAGTTGCCGAGCAGTTGTCGCTCAAAGAAAAAGAAGCCGACGAAGTGCGGCGCATTTTGATTGACGAATTGAATCACACCTTTGTCACGCCGTTCGACCGCGAAGATATTTTCTCGCTCTCGCGTTCGATTGACGACGTGATAGATTACGCCGACAGCACCGTCGCCGAAATGGCGATCTTGAACGTCAAATCCACGCCGTATATGTTGCGCATCGCTTCGCTGCTGAAAGACGCGGCGTATGAAATCTATCACGCGGTTCAGCGCCTTCCCAAAAATCCAAGCGTAGCCACCGAACACGCCCAGCGCGCGAAGGCTTTGGAAAATCGCGTGGAAGCCGTTTACCGCGAAGCCGTGGCGGCGTTGTTCAGCGGACCCGAAGATATTCATCATGTGGTCGAGATGCTCAAAATGCGCGAGGTTTATCGCCACCTGTCCAATGCGGCAGATCGCGGAGACGAAGCCGCAAACACCATCGCCGATATTGTCGTGAAGAAAACATAGCCAGATGTTTGCTTCTAATTTGTTGACCTTTGTCGTCGTTCTGGCGTTGAGTTTTGTATTCTTGAACGCGATGCGCGATTCGGGCGTGATTGTGGCGACGATGATTTCCTCGCGCGCTTTCAGTCCGCGCACCGCGCTTGGCATGACCGCCGTCGCCGAGTTTATTGGACCGCTGTTGTTCGGCGCGACCGTTGCGCGAACCATCGGCGGCGATATTGTAGATTCGCATGTCCTCACGCTGCAGGCGATTATGGCGGGGCTGCTCGGCGCGCTGGTGTGGAATCTCATCACCTGGTTTTTTGGCATCCCCAGCAGTTCGTCTCACGCGTTGATCGGCGGGCTGACGGGCGCGGTTTTAATTTCTGCGGGCGTAGACGCGCTTAAACTCAAGGGCTTTTATAAAGTGTTGATCGCGCTGTTTGCGTCGCCGATTATTGGTTTTGTCTTTGGCTTCATCGTTTTACGGGTCGTTCATTTTTTTGCGCGGGACGCCACGCCGCGCGTCAATTGGTTTTTCAAGCGCGGACAATTTTTGACCACCACGGCGCTGGCTTTGAGCTATGGCGCCAATGACGGGCAAAAACTGATCGGCGTAATCACCTTGAGTTTGATTGTGGGCGGACATTTGGATAAATTCGATATTCCCCTCTGGGTGACGCTGTGCAGCGCATCGGCGATGGCTTTTGGGGCTTTGCTCGGCGGCTGGCGGTTGATTCGCACTTTGGGCGGCAAGTTTTATAAGATTCGCCCCGTGCATAGTTTTGCGGCGCAGTTGACTTCCGCGTCGGTGATTCTAACCGCGTCGTTGACGGGACTTCCGGTCAGCACTACGCAAGTGGTCAGCTCCGCGATTATTGGCGTGGGTTCTTCGGAACGGCTTGGCAAGGTCCGCTGGGGGGTTGCGGGCGATATTCTCACGGCATGGATTGTCACCATCCCCATCAGCGCGTTATTTGCCGCGGCTTTTTATTGGCTGCTTGCGCGCATGTAATTCATTACGCCGTTCCCCGTCAAGTTGTCACCCTGAGCGTTAGCGAAGGGTCTTTGAGACTATCGTAAAGATTCCTCGCTCCGCTCGGAATGACATTGGCGAGAGGAAAAAAACAAAAAGATCTTCTTTATGCTGTATTCATTCCCTTCGATTATTAATTCAAAGTTTGGAATGTTTGACTTTGAATTTTTATAATGCTACAATACGCAAAGTTTCTAAAGATTGGAGGCGCTCTGGAAAAGATAAAATATGGTTGTTTAGTTCGTCCGATCAAGTCAAAGTAAAAAATCACATAAAGGAGATAAAGAGAAATGCGCACTAAAAGTTTCGTGTATCAATTATTTGCCCTGTTCGTGATTGCAGCTACCGTTCTGTCTGCATGTGGCGGCGCTGCCCCAAAATCGGAGAGTGAACTGAACGTTATAGCTCTTCCGCCCGATTGGTGTAACTACGGTAAGGTCATTGAGGCGTTCAAAGCCAAATACCCCAACATCAAGGTCAATGAACTGAACCCCGACGCCGGCTCAGGCGATGAAATCGAAGCCATCAAAGCGAATAAAGACAACAAGGGACCGCAAGCTCCCGACGTCGTTGATATTGGCTTCTCTTTCGGCGAAGCGAACAAAGACTTGTTCATGCCGTATAAAGTATCCACTTGGGATACCATCCCCGCTGGAATGAAAAGCCCGGACGGTTACTGGTATGGCGACTACTTCGGCGTAATGGCTTTCCTCGTCAATACCGACGTCCAACCCGACGTCCCGCAAGACTGGGGCGATTTGCTCGACCCGAAATACAAGGGACAGGTTGCTCAATCTGGCGATCCGCGCACATCCAACCAGGCTATTCAGGCTGTTCAAGCCGCTGCGCTTGGCAATGGCGGCACGCTTGACGACGTCAAACCCGGTTTGGATTTCTTTGCCCAATTAAATCAGGCTGGCAATCTTATTCCTTTGATCGCCAATAACGGCTTGGTTGCCAAGGGCGAAATCCCCGTCCGCCTCACTTGGGACTATAACGGTCTCGCCGCGATCGATTCATTCGCCGGCAACCCCAAAGCGACATTGGTTATCCCCAAGACCGGTCAATTTGCGGGCGTGTACGTACAGGCGATCAGCGCCTACGCGCCTCACCCCGAAAACGCCAAATTGTGGATGGAATTCCTCTACTCGGATGCAGGTCAGCTGCTTTGGATGGAAGGCTACTGCCACCCCGCCCGCGAATCTGACATGCGCGCCCGCGGCGTTGTTCCCGCTGAACTTTCCGCAAAGCTGCCCGACGTCTCTCAAGCGGTATTCCCGACTTCCGATCAGCTTGTGAAGGCGAAAGAAACCATCACCACCCAATGGGATGCAGTGGTCGGCGTTGATATTCAAAAAGCCCCGTAACCGCTAAATTTGTTCAATTTTTGCGAGACCCTGCCGCTTGGCGGGGTCTCGTCACAGCAAGACCGGCATTGTGAGGTATTTCAATTATGACCCAAAACGTCCTGTCTGCCTTTAAGGGGAAGGTGTCCGCGTCCAATTATAAAAATTGGATCGGCGTAGCGCCTTTTTTTCTGTTTGCGATCTTGTTTATCTTTTTGCCGTCCATTCGACTATTTGTGGACAGCTTCAAAGATAACAACGGTCATTTTACGTTTGCAAATATTCTGCAGCTTTTTTCCGAGCCTTACATCCTCAATGCGTATGCATTAAGTATCAAGATTAGCGCAGTAACGGCGCTTGGCGGGGCTATTCTGGGCTTCTTACTGGCTTATTCGGTCACCGTTGGAAATCTTCCCAAGCCGATGCGCTCGATCCTCATCACCTTTTCCGGCGTCGCTTCCAACTTTGCGGGCGTGCCGTTGGCGTTTGCCTTCGTCTCCACTTTAGGACGCACAGGTTTCATCACGATATTATTCAAGGACGTCTTTGGTTTGGATATATATCAATCGGGATTTAATCTATATGGGTTTGCGGGATTAAGTCTGGTCTATATGTATTTTCAATTTCCTTTGATGGTGTTGATCATGGCGCCCGCGCTGGACGGATTGAAGAAGGAATGGCGCGAAGCCTCCGAAAACCTTGGGGCAAGCGCCATGCAATACTGGATTTATATCGCCCTGCCCGTTCTTTTGCCCTCCATATTGGGCGCGACCATTTTGTTGTTTGGCAATGCGTTTGGCGCATACGCTACGGCTTACGCGCTGACGGGCGGCAGAATTGGCATCGTTACGATTCAAGTTGGCGCGCAAATCCGCGGCGACGTTCTTCACAATCCCGGGCTTGGATACGCTATGGCAATGGGCATGGTCTTTATTATGGCTATCTCTCTGGCTGGGTATTCATGGCTGCAAGCTAAAACCGAAAGGTGGCTCAAATGAATCTATCGGCGCGTTTACGCAACATCCCTTTTTGGAGTTGGATTTGGTTTATTCTGGGCGCGTTATATTTCGTCCTGCCGCTGTACGCCACGTTGGATTTTTCCCTGCGAATGGAACGCGGAGTCGTTGGATTCAAAGCGTATCAAAGTTCCTTTGAAGACCCCGAATTTCTGCGGACATTTGGTTACTCGGCTCTCATTGCGGTTGTCACCATTCTTGCCAGCGCCCTCCTCACTATTCCAACCGCTTATTGGATCCGATTGAAACTGCCTCAGGCGCGGCGGATTGTGGAATTCATAACGCTCATGCCCTTTGTCGTGCCCGCCATTATCCTTGTGTTTGGTTTGATCCGCATTTACAGCGCGCCTCTCACAATTCCCTTTACGGATATTGTCCTGATGCCGGCTCTTACCACCTTTAAATTCGGCACGAATATTTTAGTTGTGGCTGGCTATATGGTTTTAGGGTTGCCTTATATGTATCGCTCTGTAGATACGGGCATGCGTACGGTTGGCGTTCACACCCTGACCGAAGCCGCGCAAAGTTTGGGCGCAAACTGGTACGTAATTATCACGCAGGTGATCCTTCCCAATCTGCGCTCTGCGCTGTTGAGCGGCGCCTTGTTGACTTTCGCCATTGTGATTGGCGAAGTGGTACTGGCGTCGTTTTTGGGCGTTCCCGCTTTTGGACCGTACCTGTTCTTATTGGGGCAGCATCGCGCATTTGAACCCGCCGCGCTTTCGTTTACGACCTTCCTGATGACCTGGGCTGCCATGGGCATCATCCAATTAGTCACAGGTGGGCAGGGGCAAGCCTCTGGCGCTCATTAAATCTTTGACGGAGAATTGATAATGACACATCTAGCGCTTACAAATGTCTCAAAACTTTTTGGCGATTTTGCAGCCGTTCGCGATTTCAATCTTGACGTGGAGAAGGGCGAATTCGTATCTTTTCTCGGACCTTCAGGCTGCGGCAAGACGACGACCCTGCGAATGATCGGCGGCTTTGAAATTCCCAGTTTTGGGAATATTTTGATTGACGGCGAAGATATTACCAACAAAGCGCCAAACCAGCGCAACGTAGGCATGGTCTTTCAATCCTATGCCTTGTTTCCCAATATGACCGTCGCCCAGAATATCGGGTTTGGGTTGCGCGTGCGTAAGGAAAGCGAAGCAAATATTGCCGACCGCATTAAGGAAATGCTTTCCATCATCCACCTTGAAGGGAAGGCGCACAGCTATCCATACCAACTTTCAGGCGGACAAATGCAGCGCGTTGCCCTCGCCCGCGCTTTGGCGATTCGCCCCGAAGTTTTGCTCCTCGACGAGCCGCTCTCCGCGTTGGACGCTAAAATCCGCGTTTCTCTCCGCGCCGAAATTCGCGGCATTCAACAGCGATTGGGCATTACCGCAATCTACGTCACGCATGATCAAGAAGAAGCCCTGTCTTTGTCCGACCGCATCGTCGTGATGAACACGGGCAAAATCGAACAGGTCGGCACGCCGTTTGAAATTTACAACTTCCCCAAAACCCGTTTTGTGGCGAATTTCGTCGGCTCCCTGAATACCGCAGACGCCGAAGTGGTGGACGTTCAACAAGGCTTGTTGATTGCGGACGGCGTTCTATTCCACACCGCCGAAGGGACAAAGGGCAGAAGCGTCGGCGACAAAGTAAAAATGGCGATTCGCCCCGAACGTTTTAGTTTTGCCTCCGAGCAGAAGAAAGCCAACGTAATTGACGCCACAATAGAGAATATTACGTTCTTGGGCGCGGTCGTGCGTATCGAGGTAAAAATCGGAAACGCCAATTTCAATATGGATACGTTCAATAATCCGTTCCTTGAATTGCCCAAAATCGGCTCGCAGACAAAAGTCACTTGTTCGCGCGAAGCCGTATTGGTGTTGGACGATTAATCTTTTTATCTTTCATTAGAAAAGACGGCTTGATGTGAGCCGTCTTTTCTATGTTAATGGACAATACCGAAAACAAGTCTTTTTCCACAAACAGAACATGACGAGGAAATATGGCAAAGGTCATTCTCATCCTTTCCGACGCGCTGCGCTACGACGTCGCAAAAGACAACATGGGCTTTCTCGGACATCTGGTCGAATCGAAAATCGCCAGCCTTTATAAAATCGTCGGCGAACTGCCGAGCATGTCGCGCCCCATGTACGAGACGATTCACACGGGCGTTCCGTCCAGCGCGCACGGAATTGTGGCGAATTCGATTGTGCGGCGTTCAGCCATGCCGAATATTTTTCAGGCGGCGAAGGACGCGGGCAAGGTCACGGCGGCTGCGGCTTATTATTGGATTTCGGAGTTGTACAACCGCGCGCCCTATAATCGCATTGACGATAAAGAAGTAGACGACGATTCCTTGAATATCCAGCACGGGCGTTTCTATACCGAAGACGAATATCCCGATGTTGAATTATTCGCAAGCGCGGCTGCATTGGCGCGTAAATTCTCTCCCGATTATTTGTTGATTCACCCTATGGGCATGGATTATCACGGCGAGACGTACGGTTCTGATTCCAAAGAATATCACAAACACGCCATCCGTCAGGATATGTGGCTGGCTCCGTTGATTCAAGAATGGATGCGGCGCGATTATACGATTCTCGTCACGGGCGATCATGGCATCAACAAAGACGGCGCGCACGGCGGAACAACTTCGGAGCAGAGAGAAGTTCCGCTGTTTATGATCCCCTCGGGGCAGGAAGGTCGCGGCGAGACGGGAGAGGTAACTTCTCACTTGTGTATCGCTCCGACGGTTCTCAACATTCTGAATATCCCAATTCCAGAAACGATGAAACACGCGCCGCTTTCTTTCATAATTCATCCTTCATAATTCATCCTTTCCAAAACTGTCATATCCTTATAATGTTCTCCCAACGCGATGCGGGGATAATGTGAGCATCTCGCAAATCAGAGGCATTGCATGGAAAATAAGACCACGATTCTTGTTGTAGACGACGAACCGGCTATTCGCATGGGACTTGCCGCGACGCTTGGGCGGAACGGATATGAAGTCGTTACCGCCGCCAATGGCGACGACGGCTTTCTTAAAGCGAAACAAACGCAGCCCGACTTGATCGTCTCGGATGTGATGATGCCCGCGATGAGCGGTTTTGAGATGAAGCAGCAAATGAGCGAAGACCCGCAGCTCGCGCTCATCCCCTTTATATTTTTGACGGCGCGCACCGCCAATCAAGACCGCGTGACGGGGATTCGCATCGGCGCGGACGATTACATCACCAAACCTTTTGTAACCGACGAATTGATCGCGCGCATCGAAGCCGTGCTGCGCCGCGTAAGAACCGAACAGGCGCGCGGGCGCGAGCAGGCGCAGCGTTCTTTGCAGGACGAAATGGAGAAACTCCGCAAAGAAGTCTTGCAGAATTTCAACCACGAACTGCGCACGCCGCTGGGCAATGTGATGATGTCGCTGGATATGGTGGTGAACCGAAAATTTTCAACGCCCGAAGAGCAGGCTGAATTCATCCGCATCGCGCATTCGAGCGCCGACCGTTTGGAATCCCTCATCGCCGATATTATCTTCCTCGCGGATATTGACCAGAACAAACTCAATACCATGCGCCAGCCGATTGACTCCGAGCATCATATCCTTACGCCGATCAAAAAAAGACTGGCGCGATATGAATCAAAGGGATTGCGCTTTGTTCACGATATTTCGCCGGACGGAATTATCAAAGCGCCGCGACGCGAATTCGCGCAGGCGCTGGCGCATTTGTTGGATAACGCCTTTCGGTTCAGCCCTGAAAACGGAAAAGTCGGATTGGTCGTTCGGGCGGGGGAGAATGGCGGCGCAACCATCACCGTATTAGACGAGGGCAAGGGCGTTCCCGTTGAACTGCGCGAAAAAGTGTTCGAGCGCTTTTATCAAATCAGTCAAGGCGATGCGCGCGGCTATCAAGGGCTGGGCGTTGGGTTGACGATTGCGCGCGCGGCGTTTTCCAGTTTGGGCGGCGAAGTCAAAATCATTGATTCTGAAAAGGGGTGCTGTGTTCGGGCAACGCTGCCCGATTTACGCGCGGAAGATATATCGTATGGATGAAAAAACGATTCCCCTCGGCAAACTTCCCGTTGACGTCAAAGTGCGGACTGCAGGGAAAAACAGGCTGGGGACGAATCTTGATTATCGCGCCTTATTTGAACAAACTGGGGAATGCGTTTTCATCATCGGCTTGGATTTCAAGTTCATCACCGCCAACCAGCAGGCGCTGCGCTTGCTGGGATACGACGAATCGCAATTAATCGGGCTGCCCGTCGAAGATATTATGCTGCTCGAAAACGACGACGAGCGCGACGCGCTCTTGGAAAAACATTTAAGCCTGTCAGAATCCACATTAAGAAAAAAAGATAAAACCCTGCTGCCCGTCGAATTGAGCATCTCTGTGGTGCATAACGAAGCGGGATTTCC
>JAQTWR010000073.1 GCA_028689195.1 Anaerolineales bacterium
CGGCTTTTTATTGGACGCGAGAAATGCCACGCGCTCGCCGAATTCGCTGTTGAAGCGATTGCTGGCAAGCAAAGCATTTGTATCAGGATCAAACTCCGGCATGATATGGGCTTGCTGTATATCGCGCAGCGTGCCGAGCACCCATTCGGCATAGTAAGTGACCGTCACGCGGCGCGGGCGATCCCATAGATTTTGTAAACGCAATTGCACAATTTTGACCGGTGCGTCCGGCGCGACAAACATGCGCAGATTTTGATTCAAGCCATGACTCTGACTCTCGAAGATCGAATAGCCCGCGCCGTGATGAATCACGTGCGTCGTTTTCGCACCGGCAGGCATGGGCGTTGGCGACCAGACCAGCCCGGTTTCTTCATCGCGCAAATACAGCGCTTCACCGGGCATGTCGGTGACCGGATCATTTCGCCACGGGGTCAGGCGATTCTCTCCGCTGTTCTCCGCCCACGTAGATGCCGAGCCCGACTCGGAAACCAAAAAACCAAACTGCGGATTGGCGATGATGTTCACCCACGGGTGCGGCGTGTGTTGCCCCGCTGTGAGATGGATAATATATTCTTTGCCGTCTTTGCTGAATCCGCCAAGACTGTTATCCATTAACAAATCGTTTGGCGGTTGAATCTCTTGCGTTGATTCGGGATTATGTGCTGGCGAAAGCGAAGGCGCGAATCCCGGCAGGCGCGTGGATTGCGTCGTTAAGCGCAGCGCATGTTCAGCCAGTGTGCCATTTTTTTCATCGAGGATAACGCCCGCGACAGTTTCAAATAGGATTTTGCCCGCCTGTGGAAGTTGATCAGTACGCAGCAAAAAAATACCGTCGCGCTGATTCAGCGCAGCGTCTGCGCCCATTCTACGGATTTGACGTTGAATGGCGTTGTGCAAATCAAGTGCGTACCCGGTATCTTCGTCATTCAGAATAACCAAATTAACTATGACGTGGCGGCTGTGCCAGTAATTGAAGGCTTGCAGCGCTTCACGCAGCAGCGGCGCTTCGCCGTCGCGGACGCGCACCAGCAAAATAGGATAATCGCCAGAGATGCCGAACGCCCACAGGTCAGATTGTCCCTTTATGTTTTGCGCGAGGACATGCGGCGCGGCGCGCAATATGCCGGTCGGGTAAAGCAGCGCGGATAAAATCCGTTGGATGTTTTCGACGGCGTAAGCATTCAACCCAAGTTCGAGCAATTCATGTTCACTTTGGGAGCGGGCATCATCAAAAGCGCGGTGGACGGATTGTCCGGTCTGGTAATGCGATAATTTCTCCAACGCTTCCGCGCGAGAGGATGCCGCGAGAGTCAGGAACGTGACTCTGGCTTTGCCGTGCGGCTTCAAGTCAATATTTTGCGCCAGTGAAAAAATCGGGTCGAGCGTTCCACCGATTGTGCCTGAAAGATGATCGTTTGGATTCTGCAATGCCAACGGATCGTGCATGGTCCGCGATCTGCCCAAGAATTGCGCGCGGTCACTTTCATGGTCGCCAGTGATTTTGCGTCCGGCTTCGATGATCATGGCGTGAATCAGCACAATCGGTTTTTCGTCCGAAGAGCGCGGGCGGCGCTGGAACAGCAGCGCGTTTTCTTTGGGCAGATATTCGCTCTCAATAAAAAGTTTGTTGAATGCCGGATGCCGATGATCAGTCGCCTGTGTTGCCAGAACCACTTCGCCGAAACTGGTCAATCTCAATTTGCGCGGATGGTCGCTGTCGTTCAGAATATTCACGCGCCGAATCTCGACTCCGTCCGTGCTGATCGTGATTCCGGTGCGCAGTGAAATGCCATTATCCGAGCGCTGGAATTCAACCTTATGCGGATAAAACAAAACTTCCTGATGTTCGGTTGAACATCCGACAGGCTGGCAGGTCGTTGACCATAATGCGCCGTTCTCGCGATCTTGCACGTAAATCCACGTGCCCCACTGATCGAGGGTTGTATCCGCGTGCCAGCGCGTTAGCGCGAATTCGCGCCACTGGCTGAATCCGCCGCCCGCGTTGCTGATCAGCAGGCTGGTATCTCCCTGCGAAAGCACATGTACCTGCGGAATGGGACTGTCCACCGGCACACGCCACGGCAGACTGGTGACCATACGCGCGTCTTCGGGCAGGTCAACAGGTTCATCGGGATGAGGATATTCAATGGGCGGGTTTTGCGGAATTTTTTCCTGAAGCAATAGTTCCACGCTTTGGATGCGCACATCCGCGTGGAAGCGGTTGACCATCACATCGTCCAATAGATAGTTAGCAGCCGCCATCAGAATCATGCCCTGATGATGCGCCATGTAAGATTGCACCGTAGCGTATGACTCGCCTTCCGGCAGGCGCGCCTTGGTGTAATCCAGCGCTTCGTAAAAACCGAAACGCCCGAACATATTGAGGCGCTCAAGGTGTGCCATATTTTCCAATACTGCCTGCGGCTGCAACGAAAGCCCAAGCAGTGACGCGTAAGGAGCGATAACCAGATCGTCGCGCAGTTCACGTTTATAGCCGAGGTCAGGCACGCCAAACGCCTGATACTGATAATTTTGATTCACGTCGAAAGCAAAGTAACCGGATTCCGAAATGCCCCAGGGAACTTTTTGCTCGCGCCCGTAACTGATCTGCGCGTCGAGCGCGGCGTAGCAGCTATCCGAGAGAAATGTCCCCGCGTAGTTTTTGGTGAACAGGGTCGGCATGAGATATTCGAACATCGTGCCGCTCCACGAGAGCAATACCTGCTTGCCGTTGACCTTTGTCACGGGTCGCCCCAAATGCTGCCAATGACTTTGCGGCACATCATTTTTTGCTATCGCGATCAAACTCGCAATGCGCGCTTCGGATGCCAGCAGATCGTAATAACTTGGGTCAAGTTGTTCGGTATTGGCGTTGTAACCAATGTGAAAAACCTGTCTGCGCTCGTTGAACAAAAAGCGGAAATCCATGCCGGTCACAATAGCGCCTGCCTGCTCTGCAATATCGCGAAAGCCGATCAATAGCGGCGTTACGGTCATGCGCGCGGTTGATAGATCATCATCCAATTTTTGACGCCATTCACGCGCGGATTCATCTTGCGCGAAAAGATTCAGCGCAGCCTTGATGCGGTCATATACAGCTGCGGCTTCGCCCAACTTGGGCAACTCAATGGGCAGGCTGGCGCGAAAATCCTGTCCAGCGGGCGTTTGCAGCAACGGCGAATCCATGCGGCTGAGCCACGGCGCAAATAGATCCAGACTGCGCTGCATATCTTGCAGATGATGCTGCATGAGATCGAGATAGAGTTGCAACTCGGTCAGGGATTCGCGCTGGAGATTTGGATGACTCTCCAGAAGTTCGATCAAGCGGCGCGAGACTCTTTCCCAGCCTTCATTGGACAGCCACGCGAGAGTCTTTGTCCACGCCTCGGGCTGATTCTGAATGGCGTTCACGCGCTCGTAGATTTGAGTCAATTCAACTTCAAAAGATTCGACGGACGCTTCAGGATTATTTTTTTCCAACGCTTGCAGCGCTTCCGTCAGAATATCCAGCAGGACGAGCAAACCCTCCCAGCGTTTTTTACTAAACACTGGCGTATTCGTCAGCGCGAGACAACCCTGCTTGAGGGTGATGAGACAAGCCGCGAGGTTGCCGCTGTCCACAGTGGATACGTAATGCGGCGGCAGCGCGGTCAAGGTCTGCGAGTCGTACCAGTTCAGCAGATGCCCGCGATAATGTTCCATCTGTGTCATATTTTCAAAGGTGGAGCGCAAACGGAGCGCGAGCTCGAACAAGCCCATATATCCTAAATCATGAGCCGATAAAGTGGACACGAGAAACAGACCGATATTGGTCGGCGTGGTGTAATGCGCGATATTGCCGCGCGGCGATTCTTGAAAATGATCGGGTGGCAGCCAATGATCATTGGGTCCCGCGAACTTCTCGAAGAATGCCCAAGTGCGCCGCGCGAGGCGCAAGACTTGCCTGCGTTGAATCTCCGTGAGCGGCGTGGTGGTGTGAGTCAAAGGTTCGCTGATCAGGTACGCGATCTGCGGAGCGCTCAGCCAGATGATCAAAATGGGGAGAGCAACCCATAACGCAGGCGGATTAAAAACCGCGATAAAAATCCCCAAGAGGATGGTGAAGATCAAGCCGCCCATCATCTCGAGCCATGTTTCAAGATTGGGTCTGAGTCCAACAGAACGCGCCGCCTTTGCCGCTGTTGTCCATTGCAGTAAATTTTTTTTCGCAATCAACAAACGGATCAGCGTTGTGCTAATTGCGCCCAGCATGAGCAATGCTTCATACGGAAGAAAAAGAATAGCAAGCGCCCAGCGTGTGAGCGGTAGTTGCGTTGATTTTAGAATTTGTTTGAACGGCACATGATTTCGCAAACCATTCCAGCTGTCTTGAAAAATTTGTATCGCAATAAGCAGCGTGGATGGCAATAGAACCAGCAGCGTCCATATCATAGGTGAGCCGGGCAGAAACAACCAGCCCGCAGCGAGCAGCGTCAACAACGTAGGCGGCAACAGACTGCGCCGCAGGTTGTCGAAAATTTTCCATAGATTGATTATGGATAACCGATTGCGCGAAGTCCCGTTTTCGGTGCGAACGATGGGGAACAGCCAAGGGAGTAATTGCCAGTCACCGCGAATCCAACGGCGCAGGCGGTGGGCGTACACCAGATAGCGCGACGGATATTCTTCATATAAAACAATATCCGTGACCAGCGCGGCGCGTCCGTAGATACCTTCAAACAAATCGTGGCTGAGCAAAGTATTCTGGCGTACCTGTCCCGCAAGGCTGCGCTCGAAAGCCGCGACGTCATAAATCCCTTTACCGACATAACTGCCTTCGGAAAATAAATCCTGATACACATCCGATACGGCGAAGGAGTATAGGTCAAAGCCTGAGTTCCCCGCGAAGATTTGCGAGAAGAGCGAACGGTTCGCGCTGGTCGGTTTAATCGCGACGCGCGGTTGCAGCACGGTGTAACCGGCGACAACTGTGCGCCCATCCTCAGAAAATTCCGCGTGGTTGAGCGGATGCGCGAGGGTGGCGATCAGCCGGTTGGCGCTGCCCTGTGGCAGAGATGTATCCGCGTCGAGCGTGATCACGTATTTGATATCGGACAAAATGTCCGCGTCGCCGACCTGAGTTACGTAAGGCGTTTCGCCGAGGTTAAGCAGCAGGCGATTAAAATCCGCGAGCTTGCCGCGCTTGCGTTCCCAGCCCATCCACACCCCTTCGGACGAATTCCACTGGCGGCGACGATGAAATAAATAAAAAGGAATCGCTCGCGGATATTTTTTGTTAAGGTTCTCGATACCAGCGCTTGCCAGCGCAAGCAGATGTTCGTCCTCCGGCATATTCTCATTTGGCGCGTCGCCAAAATCGGTCAGCAACGCATAAGTCAGCAGCGGGTCTGGATTGGATAAATAATAAAGTTCCAACTCTTGCAAAAGGTGATTGAGCTCGTCGGCGCTTTCCAGCAAGGTTGGAATAACAACCATCGTGCGATTGCCTGCTGGTATGCCTTCCGAAAAATCCATGCGCGGCAAACTTTGCGGCTTGATGCGATGACTCACATTCCAATTCACGAGGGTAATGGCTGTTTCAAAGGCTAATCCCAAACCAAGCATGCCGGTGGCGATGAGTTGAGCAAGCGAATCGCCCGAAAGCGTTGTGTATGCCAACAGTCCCAAAACGAACAGCACAGAAAGAATTGCGATGCTGCCCAAATACGTGACAGTGGGGAACGCAAGCAGCGCGCGTCGTACACGCACGTTTAATTCCGGACGGTAGCCGATGTTGCTTTCAAGCAATGCGCGTCCTGTATCTTGAAGATAAAACCCGACATGCGATCTTCGCCCCGCGGTTTTATCTTCCATACGTTGAGAGAATTCAACTGCGGTGCGCGCAACTTCTTCTTCGCTGGATTTGGAGTGATGCGCCAACTCCTCGATGACGCTGCGATATCTATTGCGGGTGTCAAAATCCATGCTTGCATAAATCTGTGCGGGATCGTCGCGTAAGATTTTTTCCACAAGGTTGGTCTGCTCGAAAAAATCTTTCCAATTTGTAGCGGCAAGCAGACGCAGGCTGATGAAACAATTGGCGACAATGGTTTCATTTGGCAATACAGGATAAGCAGATTGCTCCGTGATCTCACTTAAACTTTTAGGCGCTTCCATTCCAGTTAATTCGGCGACAGCGTAAACGAGCTGCTCCAAAATCCCGATGCGCAGCATGATCGGCAACGCCCAAAGTTCTCCGATCGTCAACGGCGTGATCTGCTGATAATCCTGCACAAAACTGGTGATTTGCGTCAGGTCAATTTGACTCTGGCTGAAGCCGATCCACTCCCACGCCAGCGCAAAGACGCGCGGGTGTCCTTGAAATGCAGTCCCGGCGAGTCTTGGCAACTGGCGAAGAAAGATGACGGGCAGGTCTTCTTCGATCTGGCGCAAGGTCTGTTTGACGATATAAAAATTATCCAACATCCACTCACCTGCGCGGGACGATTTTCCGGGCAAGTTGGACGCGGGTGACTTTGTCTTGAAAATGGCATTGGCTTTGCGCAATGCCTGTTCCCAGATTTTCAGCTGTTCCAATAAATCTGTTTTAGGCGACTGAGTTTTTTCTATCGCGTGCGTTTCCGCCAGCCGGTGCGCGAATTCTCTCAGCCTGTTATCTGCGTTTGGGTTGACTGTTTCAGAAAGAATAGATTGCGGCAATGTCTGCATACGTTAACGCTCTGCGCGTTCTCTTGATGACCCGTCTGACTCTTTTCTGGCGGGCAGGTCTTGCACGATCAGGAGCGGCGCTTTGCCATACAAAATAAAATTGTTGACCGTGCTACCGTAGGGCCATTGGTGATTTCCTGAATAACCATGCGCGCTCAGCGCGACCAGATCAATATGTTCCTGCTCCGCCACGCGATGCAACTCAGCGGCGGCATTGTTACCGGTAATGAGATGAGTTTGAACAGTCACGCCTTCCAGAACCGAACGCGATTTCACCTGTTCAAGATACCGTTCCGCCTCTTCGCGATTCCGCGCTACAACGCGATTCGCCAGGTCAAGATCCTCAGCCGTCGGGGGCATTTGCCGCGCCATCTCCGGTGTTTGGATCACCTGCACGAGATGGATTTTCGATTTATGAATCCGCACCAATTGCGTGACGATGGGCAAAACATGTTCCGCGCGCTGGGAGCCATCCAGTGGAACTAGAATGCGCTGGTAATTCGGGGTCTCCGATTCACAGGAAGCATGTGCCCGAATAATCAGCAGTGAAGTCTGCGCGCTGAGGATGATCTTTTGCGTAATGCTGCTGATACCCCATTGAGTCACACCGTTGCGCCCGTGGCTGCTCAGTACAATTAATTTCATCCCCTGATTTTGGGCGTACTCCGTAATGCCTTCCGCCACCAAGCCTTCGAGTACCGCTGTCTGTGCCCGAAGTCCCGACTCTTGAAAGCGCGCCTTTATCTTTTCCAGATAGAGAGCCGCCTTGGTTTTATTGATCTGCCAGTTGACCAGGTCAAACAATTGTCCCGACGGAATTGCCTGATTTTTTTCCAGCATTCTAAGCAGCGTGACCTCCGCGTCAAAAGAGCGCGCGATGGCAGTGATATGGGGTAGAACACACTCGGCTAGTTGAGAACCGTCCAGCGGGACGAGAATGAGATCGAACATGGTTAATCCTTTCAAGTTTTAGACACTGGGAAAACCACAGTGATGTAAGCATAGGCTGACTCGACGCGCAAATAGGCATCAGCACTTAATTTTATAATAAGCGCTTCCTAGCTACATCCGTCAGATGGGGAGTCTTTATCTCCGCCAGTTGGGGGAGATGGGGATCAGTGGCGGTTTTTGTGCGAGATGCTCATCAGCCAGTCTTGCACGCTAAAGGACTCTTTATTCAAAGGTTTCAAGCGCGTGTAGATTCCGTCAGGCTGCATGATGCGCGCGCGCGCCGCGATGACCATATTTTTTGCGGTAATCCTCGTGAGACATTTCTCCACGCACCACTTGGGATATTCCCAGCACAAGACCAAGGCTGGCGAGCAATTCGTTTTCGGCGCTCAAATTGGTCAGCAACGTGTTCGCATCTTCGGGCGGTATCAATCGAGATAATTTTTTACGCAGTTTGGATGTGTAGTCCATGGAGGCGTTGGCGGCGCTCATCACCACCCAAAAGCCCTGCTGAAGATGCTCTTGAATATCGTCCTGCCAGATTTTGAGCAGCCCAGACGAAGTTTGTTCCCGCTCTATTTTTTCTTTGCAGCGGGCAAACCATTTTGGAGTCTCTGCCAGATACGCTGGCGCCATTTTGGACGCCCGATTGAGTTGCGCAAAATACCGAGCGAAGTTGCGCAGGACAGGAATGATTTTCCAGCGAGAATACGGAATCAAAGGAACTTCAACGCCCGCAGGCAGGCGCAGGTTCAACAACTCTTCCATCATGCTGACCGTTTGCTTACGGCTGAAACCCAGCAGATGCAAAGCGGTTGCCAGACTGCTGAAATTGAAATAAGCCCAGCCGCCAACAATTCCCAGCATGGAATAACCTGGAATGTAAACCATATCCTTGAAGGTAAACTGCGCCACCGACCAGGTGAGCGGCGTCATGGGATACGAAAACGCCTCTCCCAAATTGGTTTTCGTCCATAAAAAATCTGTGGATGTGCTTTCATTCCAAACGAATGAGTCGTTCTGATTCTTGTTCATTGGATTTTTCCGTTATATGGATTTAATCAACTTCACTTCGCCGCTTCGCCCGTCGACGCTGACCTTGTCGCCATCTTTGAATTGGGATGTGGCTGTTTGCGTGCCCAACACCGCGGGGATGCCATACTCGCGCGCGACAATCGCCGCGTGGGAGAGTGGACCGCCCGTATCTGAAACCACCGCGCTCGCCAGCGTAAAGAGCGGAGTCCAGGCGGGGTCGGTGTAGGGGCAGATGAGCACATCGCCAGATTGGAGTTTGTCAAATTCAGCGGGACCGTTGACGACTTTCACCGTCCCTTCGGCGTAACCCGAACTACCCGATAAGCCTTTCAAGACAGAAGCATTGGATGTGGATTTTTTTGCGGTCTGCCATTGTCCGCGCCAGAATTTCATGGCTTGCGGTCTGGCTTTTTCGCGGCGCAGAATCAGCGGGGTGATTTCATTGGACGAGAGAGAACCATTCAATGCCGCGTAGAGTTCGGTCAATGTAAGGTAAATGATTTGCTCCAACTTTGGCAACGCGCCGCTGTTCACCAAGCGTTGCGCTGATTCATCCACGCCGCGACGGGCTTGCAGGAATCCTTCTTCGATGGTGTAGAGCGTGGACTCGCGCGCGATGTGTCCGATGCGGAATTTTTCCAGCGTGGAAATGAATCGGGAACGGAACCAGCCTGAAAGTCCAGAAAGGAAGCGTTGGCGAATCTCAGCATAGTGATTTGATTCAGCGTGGGGCTTATCCGAACGCAGGATGACGGCAATCGTCGTCAGCAAGGTGGCGGGAGTCTCAGACCAGGAGCGGTTGGAAAACGGGAGATACATGCGCATGGTGCGCGCGCCGTGTTCATCGAGAAATGCCTGAAGTTTTTCGAGCAAAATTTTTCCTTCGGCATTTTTTTGGATGGTAGGCAGAACCGAATCCAAAGGCGTGCTCAAAAGAATTTCGCGGGCTTGTGGAAGTTTTCCCGCTTCGAGGGCGAGTTGATGCAGGGCGCGGTCAATGACCGCGGT
>JAQTWR010000074.1 GCA_028689195.1 Anaerolineales bacterium
CTTCATGCTAGTACGCTCTCCCGTTTCCAAGCGCGTTCGCGTTTTACAAGTCAGCCTGATTGCCGCGGTCAGCATCGTTTCTTTTGCCGCGCTGATCTATCCGCTTGCGCTGCGTTCGACCACGCAGGCGGTGGATGTTGGCGATGTGGCGCCGCTTACCATGCAGGCGCCGCGCGACATCGAATATGTCAGCGAAGTACGCACAGTGGAATCGCGCAAAGCCGCCGAGAGCGCCGTACAGCCCGTTTATAGTTCGCCCGACCCGGCAATTGCACGCAAGCAAATCGAACGGCTTCGCGCGGCGATGCAATATATTACCTCGGTGCGCGACGACTCGGAACTGTTCGCGGAGAAAAAAAAGGAAAAACTCGTCGCGCTCAGCGACGTTCGCTTGAAATCTGAAACGATTGATTACCTGCTCGCCATTTCCAATTCGCGCTGGGAAACCGTGCAATCGGAAGCCTTGCGCGTTTTGGAGCAAATCATGCGCCGCGCCATCTATGAAGATAAATTGGAAGCCGCGCAGGCAAGCGTTTCTTCATCCGTCAGCCTGACTTTGAACGAACAACAATCCGAACTGGTCGCAGAACTGACGACCGCCTTTGTGCTGCCAAACAGTTTTTACAGCGAGGAACTGACCGCCGTTGCGCGTCAGACCGCGCGCGACGCGATCAAACCTGTTGTGCAAACGTACAAGACAGGCGAAACGATTGTGCCAGCCGGGGAAATTATCACGCCCGCCGATATGGAAGCCTTTCAACAACTCGGCATGATTCGCCCCGGTCAACGCTGGGAAGATTCGCTCGGCGCAGGCGCGATTATTATTCTTTCGGCGGCTCTTATTCCGCTTTATTTTTTCCGCCGCAAACGCTATAACGTGGTCAACGACCCGCGCAGTATTATTGTGATGGCGCTCGTCTTTGTAGTCTTTTTACTCGGCGCGCGCTTGCTCGCCAACCGCACGCTCGCGCCCTACGCCTATCCGCTGCAAGCCGCAGGGCTGATTATCACCGCCTTATTTGGCTTGGAAGCCGGACTGGTCATCGCAATTCCGCTGGCGCTGATCGCCTCTTACGGCTTGCCAAATTCATTAGACCTTGCGCCGTTTTATTTATTCTCATCGCTGCTTGGCTTGCTCGTGCTTGGACCCGTGCGCCGCTTTTGGGGATTCGTCCGCGCGGGCGTCGCAATTACGCTTTCGGGGCTGGTCGTGTTGATGGCGTACCGCCTCCCCGTCGCAGCCCCCGATTGGCTCGGCGTCGTTCAATTTATTGCCGTCGCCTCGTTCGCGGGTTTTTCAGCCGCGAGCATTACGCTGCTGCTTCAATATCTTCTCGCGCAAACGCTTGGATTGACCACCGCGTTTCAACTGCTCGATATTTCGCGCCCCGATTTTCCGCTTTTGCAATTCTTCCTTCGCAACGCGCCGGGGACGTATCAACACAGTTTGCAGGTCGCAAACCTCGCGGAACAAGCCGCCGAAAAAATCGGCGCCGACCCGTTGCTGACGCGCGTCGGCGCGCAATTCCACGATATTGGCAAGGCGCTGAATCCCACTTTTTTCATCGAAAATCAAATCCCCGGAAGCGTCAACAAACATCACGACATCGCGCCTGAAGAATCCGCCGCGACGATTATCCGCCACGTCACCGACGGAATCCAACTCGCAAAAAAATACCGTCTGCCGAGTCGCCTGCACGATTTCATCCTTGAACATCACGGCTCGCTCATTACGCGCTATCAATACAATCAAGCGATGGAAGCCGCGGGCGGCGACGCGTCTAAAGTGGACATCGAAAAATTCCGCTACCCGGGACCGCGCCCGCGTTCGCGCGAAACCGCGCTGCTCATGCTCGCCGACGCCGCCGAAGCCCGCGCCCGCGCCGAGCGTCCCGTCAGCGATGATGACCTGCGCGCGCTCGTCCGCAGTGTAATCGAAACCGTGCAAAAATTTCAACAACTCGACGACACGCTCTTGACTTTGCGCGACCTCACCCTCATCGTCGAATCGTTCGTCGCCACTTTGCGCGGCGCGTATCATCCGCGCATTCAATACCCCAACGCGAGTATTCCCGACCAAAACGCGACCATTCTATCCACACGAAAAGAAAAATGATCAATATAGATTCTCAATACGAATTTTCGGATAACGCGCTTTTAGAACGCGCGGCGCGCTTCGCGCTCGACCACCAATCTGCGCCTGCAAACGCGGAGTTGACCATCGTCCTCGCGGATGACGCGCAGCTCCGCGAATTGAACCGCGAATATCTCGGCATTGATTCGCCCACCGACGTGCTCTCCTTCCCCTCCTCCGAGATTGATCCCGAAACGGACGCGCCGTATCTCGGCGATATTATTCTTTCGATTCCGCGCGCAACGCAGCAAGCGCAAGCCGCAGGGCATCGCATGGAAGAAGAAGCGCAACTGCTCGTCGTGCATGGAACGCTGCACCTGCTTGGACACGACCACGCCGAACCTGCGGATAAAACCCGTATGTGGCAGGCGCAGGCTGAGATTATGGTGAAACTTGGCTTGTCGCATGTGCGGGTTGTGGAAGAATAATTTTACGGATTACGGATTACGCATCGCGTATTACGAAATGCGTGATGCGTAAAAAGCCATGAAAAACTTCATTCTTTCCCGCATCGAATCTTTCCGCCACGCTTTTCGCGGATGGCATTATGTTTTACGCACTCAAAAAAACGCATGGATACACAGCGTCATTGCGACGTTTGTATTTTTTATGGGGCTTTGGCTGCAACTCCCCGCGCGCGACTGGGCTGTGATTATCTTAACAACCGCCGTCGTGTTCGCCGCAGAATTTATGAATACGTCCATCGAAACCGTCATTGACCTCGCCAGCCCCGACAAGCATCCGCTCGCCAAAATCGGCAAGGATGTCGGCGCGGCGGCGGTTTTGGTCGCCGCGCTCGCCGCGATATTAATTGGACTTTTGATTCTCGGTCCGCCGCTGTGGGCGAAATTCATTTTCCTATTCCCTAATCTCTGACCCTACTTCCCTAACGCCTGCTTCACCGCCGCGTAAACATCCACAACGCCATAACCATAGGCGTTATTCGGCGTATCGCCTGTGAAGCACCCCGTAGATTTTTCGCCGGTATAAGGCTGCGCGGTTTCGATAATAAGATTTTCAGTTTTCTTAATATCGCCGATAAGTTTTGGCTGCGCCGACCATATCAACGCGACTGCGCCGACAAGATGAGGTCCAGCCATTGAAGTTCCGCTTTCCGCGCCGTACGTCCCTTTGGGAAGCGAGGAAAGGATATTTACGCCGGGCGCGACAATATCGGGTTTGACGCGTTTCGACCCATCCACAACGACGGGACCGCGGCTGCTGAATTCCGCCACGTTGCCGAGCTGATCAATCGCGCCGACGGAGAAAACAGAATCGTATAACGAAAGCGGCGATTCGACCGTCTCGCAATTTGGTCCATCGTTGCCCGTCGAAACGACCACGAAAATTCCCGCGTTTCTTAAATTATCCGCCGCGTATAACAGCGCCTTTGGGTCGCAGCCTTCGAGCGCGGGACAGCCCCACGAGTTGTTCATCACATGCGCGGCTCTGGTTGGGTCGCCGTCAGTGAAAGGGTCGCCGTCATGCGGAAACGGCGCAAGCATAAGTTGCATACAATCCAAATACAGCGCGGGATTCGAGAGATTTCTATCGAGGTTTACGCAGCCAATCCACGTTGCCTTGGGCGCAACGCCGATACCATCCGCGCCGAGGATCGTCCCCAGCGTATGCGTGCCGTGACCAATCTCGTCGTGCGGCGCGGACGTATTGCTCCACGGGTCGAACCAGTTGTAATCGTCGCCTTGATTCAATCCGCGATATTGTTCGCGCAGCGCGGGATGACCTGCATCCACGCCCGTATCAGACTGACCCACCACAATTCCTTCGCCGCGTATATGAAATTCGCGCCAGACTTTATCCGCGCCGATCATGGAAATATTCCACTCCGCGCCGCTGTCGCGGGCGGAGATAAATCCGGGTTGAGGTTCGTCTTCGGGGGCGAAGCGCAATCGCGGGCTGTGAAGGACGCGTCCTACATCGGGGCGGGTTCTCAAATAAAGTTCGAGCAAAATCCCGCCGCGCGCCTCCATCGCATTTTCCAAATAATAGGGCTTGTATTCGATATTCGCTTTTTCAAAAAAACTTCGCAAATCGGCTTGAGTCTTGTTTGCGTGTTCGGTTAATTTTTTATACGTTTTGCCCAGTCTTTCATTGCGGTCGGCAACCTTTGCAACGGACGAAATATCAGCCTGATCTTTCAAGATGATGAAAAGCCTGTCGCCGTAATTGCCGGGATGACCGAGCATGAAGAATAACGCGATGACGAAAATCCAGACGACGCCCGCGCCCGCCCAACCGACCGCGCGTTTGATTCTTGGACCCGATGTTGATTCTGTTCCCCGACGCAATCCTACCGCGATGAGACCCGTCATCCCGCCGACGACGAATACAATAGCGGAAGTTTTTGCCGCAATGCCGCCGATGTCGCCCAATTCGATTGTGAGTTCGGTCGGGTCGAACATCGCCAGCGCCGCGAATGTCAATAAAGTTATCGCCGCGCCCGCCGCAAATTTCGACGGCATAACCGCCGCGATTGCAAACGAAAACGACGGAAGGATTACAAGCAAAAGCAATTGCGCTCCGTCATAACCGATGGCAGAGCCGAGCAAGGCGAGCGCCGCGCCAATGCCGACGCCGTCTAGCAATAAATTTCCCGTTGTTGATTCGATCAATACGGCGGCAAACAAACCAAAGGCAAGGCTGGCAAGCAGGCTGAAAAAAATATCGCTAAAAGAACCGAACGAGCCGTAAAGCAGGTAAGGCGCAAAGCCGATTCCTGCGATGACCAATCCAAACGGCAGCGAAGCGCGCTCCCATGTTATTTTGTTTTTGCGGAGAAAAATCACGCCGCCCGCGCCAATTCCGCAAATGAGGAATTGCGCGATAGCGCCAATCTGGTCGTAGTTGGGGTCGAGCGTTTTCAAAAACAAGGCGGGCAAACCCGCAATCGCCGCGCCGAATAATCCCGCGTAAATCGGTTTGAAGCGTTCGTCTTTTGTGAAGCGCCACAAGGCGGCTGTGACAATGGTCATCACAACGGTTTGCGCGGCTAACCCGATTAAGCCCGCCCGCGCGAGCATCTTCGCGCTCAAAGAAATGATTGCGCTTTGTTCGATTGACCAAACGACAAAATGATAGACAAACAAACAAAGCGGCAGCGGCAGCGCGAAGAGCAGAAATAAAATCAACGCGCCTGTAGAACGGTTTTGCGGTTCGGGAATGGACTCTTCCATTTTTGATTCTCCTGCCTGCAACTCGCTAATCCTCCGGCGCTTGGGGAATTTCGGCTTCGGGTCCGTGCGGATGGACGTTGAACAATTTGAATCCCCATTGCACCGAAGGTCCAATCAGCAGGGCGAAAACGACCGTGCCGATTCCCGCGGGACCGCCGATCAGCCAGCCGATGGATACCACCGCCACCTCGATAAATCCGCGCGCCACGCGCAGGCTTAATCCCGTTGTGCGTTTGATCGCCAGCATCAAACTATCGCGCGGACCCGCGCCCGCATCCACGCCGATATAGATTGCGCTTGCCATGCCCATCAAAAATATTGCCAGCAGCAACATCCCAATTTGCAAAGGCAGGTTTTTATAAATGGGCGGGATGAGCCAAAGCGCGAGGTCTTCCCATGGACCAATAGTGAGGATGTTTACCAGCGTTCCCCAGCCGATTTTTTCGCGCAAAATCAACGCGCCCGATAAGACGATGAATCCCATAATGACGGTCATTGTTCCGGGCGTGATATGCAAAATCTTCGAGAGCGCCACTTCCAAAACAGCCCACGCGCTTGTGCCGAGATTTCCGCGAATCATCAGCGCAATAGACAAGCCGAACAACATAAAGCCAAATTCGATTCTGATAAAGTCGCGGGCAAACGTGTTCCAACGGATAGATTTTATTAACAAGGAGACTCCTGAATTTTATTTATAAATAGTCTTGCGCGGCAAAAGGATTTAATGCTCTAATTTCCAAATGATTTTCTTTCCGAGATTCATGCCATAAACTTCTACAAATTGATAGGTTATCGCGGCAACCAGCGAGGAAATAATCAGCGCGGCGATAAAATAAACTGCGAACTGCGCCGTTTTTCCAAAATAAGCGTCTAATGGAAACCAAAGTTTTATCTGCAATAAGACGGGATAATGGACAAAATACAATCCATAACTGACCTTTCCAATCCAGCGGGTAACGGGATTGACGAGGATTTTGTTCGGGTTGAAGTAAAGTCCCAACGTAAACGTTAGAAAGGCAAGCCCGTAGAAAAAATAAATAGGAATCAAATTCTGGTACGAACTTACGTCGAGAAAAGAGGCGAACATAAACAGCGCGGCAAACGTCAAAGCGCCGCCGAGAATTTTATCGTAAGCGCGTTCGCGCTGACGCAAAACCTGATACGCTAAAACGCCCAGCCCAAAAATCGGCAGTTGAGAAAAAAGCCATAAATCAAAATATCTATGAACCAGATAACCGGGGAAATATTGAATGAGAAAGGGCTCGTACAGCGCGACCAGTATCTTTTGCAGAGTCAGGCTGACGACGATAAAAATCAGGGTCGCGCCTTTGTCTTTGAGGATTTTATAAAGATACGGAATCATCAGGTAGAAGGTCATCTCCACCGCAATTGACCAGCCTAACGGAATAATGGCGTTGATCGCTTCGGGATGCCAGCCGTTCAAAAAAAGAACCGTCGAAAGATATTGCAGCCAGCCAATTCCATTGGGCGCCCAATAATTCGGTCCCGTCCCAAACCTGAGCGTATAGAAAAAAATGGCAAGATAGAAGAGCGGCGCGATCCTGAAGAATCTCCGTATAAAAAAATTGAGCGTCGGATTTTTCTCGACGCGGCGGCGCTGATCGGTGGACAGGAATAAAGTCAATGCGCTGACCACATAAAAAAGTTGTACGCCGTACACGCCCCTCGAAGCGACCAACCTTAAGAGCGGCAGGCTTGGACTGACAATCAATGTTGTGTGCGTAAAAATCACCATTAAAATCGCAAACCCGCGCAGCGCGTCTATAAATTCATAGCGATTGATTTCCACTTGATTTTTCATAGGCGGTTCGAGCGCGCTCATTCGATTTGCTTTCCCGCCGCAAATCGCGGATACGACCCCAGCACGCGCAGCATCAGCGCGTATTCGTTCAAATGGTCGAGGGCGCGTTTGGCGGTTTCATCGCGCATCGAACCGATGAAATCAACGTAAAACAAATATTCCCACGGTTTGCCCGGCAGCGGACGCGATTCGATTTTGGTCAAATCCAAATCGCGCAGGGCAAATACGCTCAACGCTTTGAACAGCGCGCCGGGCGCGTTCTTGAGCGTAAACACAATAGACGTTTTCGATTCGCCTTCGGGGATTTTCGCTTCGCGTTGAATGGCAAGAAAGCGCGTATAGTTTTCGGGATTATCTTCGATGCCTTCCTGCAAAATTTTCATGCCGTAAAGTTCCGCCGCGCGACGCGACGCGATGGCGGCTGTATCCCGCGCGCCCGAGGCTTTGAGCATCTTCACGCTGCCCGCCGTATCGTAAACCGTTTCGGGTTTGATTCCGCGCGCGCGCAAATATCCCGCGCATTGACCCAGCGCCTGCGGATGGCTGATGGCTTTCGTAATATCTTCCATCTTCGCATCGGGCGCGGCGATCAAACAATGCTGCACGCGCAAAAAATACTCCCCCACAATATGCAGGTCGTGGCGCAGAAGCAAATCATAATTTTGATGAATACTGCCCGCCAGCGAATTTTCGATGGGAGCCAGAGCCGCGTCGCTTTTGCCCGAAACCACAGAATCGAACATCGCGTCGAACGATTCGCATGGAATGGTTTCCACCTCTCCAAAATAATCCAAAACCGCCTGCTCGCTATACGCGCCGAATTCGCCTTGAAATGATACTTTCATAGATACTCCTTAAGCATATAAGTCAAAAGTCGAAGGTCAAGCGACTTTTGACTTTCGACTACCGCCCTTCCGCCCACGCCACAATTTTGCGAAAACCCGCTTCCACGTCCTCGTCAGAAGCGGCAATCGTCATGCGGATAAATCCCTCGCCTTGTTCGCCAAACGCCGAACCCGGCACCAGCCCCACGCCGACTTCGTCCAAAATCTTCTCGCACATTTCGACGGAAGACATCTTCAACGCGCGCAAATCGAGGAAGAAATAGAATGCGCCCTGCGGCGGAATCACGCGCACTTTATCGCTTTCCAATTCGCGCGCAATTTTCAAAACCAACGCGCGCCGACGCGCATACGCGGCGCGCATCGTCTCGGTCGCTTTTTGATTTTTGGGGTCGGTCAACGCAAACGCCGCCGCTTTTTGAATAAACGGCGCGACGCAAGTGATGGAATTTTGTCCCGCCTTCAGCGCGTTTTCGATGATGTGCGCGGGCGCGGCGAGATAGCCCACGCGCCAGCCTGTCATCGCGTATGTTTTTGAAAGACTGTTCACGAGCAGGGTTCTTTCTTTTGCGCCGTCGAAAGCCGCCGCGCAGGTCGGCGGTTCTTCATAATATAAACTCCCGTACACTTCGTCGCTGACGATCCATAAATTATTTTTAGCGGCAAAGCCTTGTAACCTTTGCAAATACTCGCGGGTGGGATACGCGCCCGTCGGGTTGGACGGATAATTCAAAACGATGACTCGCGCGCGCGGAGTTAACGCCCGCTCCCATGATTCGAAATGCGGAATGAATCCATTCTCCGCCGGAGCGGGGACGCGGATAACATTACCGCGCAGCATGATCGCCATATTCGAGTGAGTCGCCCACGAAGGGTCTGGGATGAGCACGTCGTCGCCGGGATTCAAAATAGATTGCATGGCAAGATAGTACGCGTGGATTCCGCCGTGCGTGACCAAAATTTCGGAAGCGGGGTCGTAGTCCACTTTTTGGTCGCGGATCAATTTGAGCGCCGCAGCCTCTCGAAGGTCGGGAAATCCGCGCGAGGGTCCATAGTGCGTAAGTCCATCGCGCATGGCTTTCAGCGCAACGTCCACCACGGCGGGCGGAGTGGCGAAATCGGGATCGCCCACTTGCAAGCCGATGATTTGACGTCCGCCGGCTTTGAGCGCAAGGATGCGGTCAGCCATCGCAACCGTCGCAGATTGGCGAATGAGGTCGAATTGTGCGTTTATGCTTTGCATGATTTTTTCCGTTGATTAATATTGCGCGATAAGTCGGCGCGTAAATGTCGCGCCGCAAGCGCCGAGTGTATCAAAAAAACAAAAATCCCGTCAAACGAATTCGACGGGACGGCGCGAATACCGCAAAATTATTCGTCAAAAGACAAAGCGGATTGAGACTGCGCGTCGGGAGATTCGACGGGCAGAAGAAAATGGATTTTGCTGCCCACGCCTTCGGCGCTCTCGACCCAAATGCGCCCGCCGTGCATTTCAATCATCGCCTTTGCGACGGAAAGCCCAAGCCCCATGCCGCCATGCCTGCGCGTAAGATGCGACTCGACTTGGTAGAAGCGCTCGAACACA
>JAQTWR010000075.1 GCA_028689195.1 Anaerolineales bacterium
GCCTTCAACCATGTATCTCAAACATTTATCGCTTACCAACTTTCGCAGCCTCACCCGCCTCAATGTGGACTTTCCGCAAAAAGGCGGGGTCGTTTTGCTTGTCGGCGCGAACGCGCAGGGCAAAACCAGCGTGTTGGAGGCGATTTATTTTCTCGCGGCGTTCACGTCGTTTCAAACGCATGTAGATCGGCAGATTGTGAATTTTCACGAGGCGAAGAATCCGCTGGCGGTGACTCGTCTTGTGGCGGATTACCAGCGCAGCAAAACAAAACATCATCTCGAAGCGCGTTTGATTCTCGAGCCGACGGGAGTCAACGGTCAGCGCCTGCGAAAAGAAATTTTGCTCGACGGCGTAAAGAAACACGCCAGCGACGTGATGGGACATTTCAACGCGGTTATTTTTGTTCCGCAAATGTCGCAAATCATCGAGGGCGGACCCGACGAGCGCCGCCGCTATCTCAACCTCGCGCTCGCGCAAACCGTCCCAACTTACGCGCGCGTTTTGAGCGAATACAATCAGGCGCTGACCCAGCGCAACGCGTTGCTCAAAACTTTATACGAGCGCGGCGGCGATTCGAATCAACTTCAAGTTTGGGATGAAACCCTGGCGCGACTCGGCGCGCAAATTATCCTGCGGCGGATTCAAGCCGTGCAGGAAATCGAACGCCCCGCGGCGCGCATCCACCACGAGTTGACTCGCGGCGCGGAGATTCTGCGCCTCGCGTACGAACCCGCGTACGATCCGCTCCCCAAACCGAATCTACAATTGGGGTTGAAACTCGATACGCCGATAGACCGCTCCGCGCTGGAGTTGGACGAAATCGAAAAAGGATTCCTCGCGCGCTTGAAAAATATCCGCGCCGAAGAGATCGCGCGCGGCGTGACCACCATCGGTCCGCATCGCGACGATTTGCGTTTCATCATCAACAAAGCGGACGTGAGCAATTACGGTTCGCGCGGACAAATCCGCACCACGCTGCTGGCGCTCAAACTTGCCGAAGTGGAATGGATGAAGGAACGCACCGGCGAATATCCCGTTATTTTGTTGGACGAAGTGACGGCTGAGTTGGACGTCAACCGCCGCGCCGATTTGTTGAACTATGTCGGCAAGGGCGCGCAGGTTGTCATCACGACAACCGATACGCATTCGTTCGCCCCCGAGTTTGCGGAGCGCGCGGAGATTTGGAATGTGAGCGGCGGAGTGGTGACGCCGGGAAATATAAAATAAAGGAACATCATGGAAACAAAAAATTACCGGTATTTCGACGTCATTCTCGGACTTTTTATCGCCGTGCTGCTTGTCAGCAACATTGCGTCTTCCGCCAAGATCATTGACCTCGGCTTCAGTATTTTCAAAATCCCAATGGCGTTTGACGCGGGCACTTTGCTTTTCCCCATCGGTTATGTCTTCGGCGATATTCTCACCGAAGTCTACGGTTATCAACGTTCGCGCCGCGTCATTTGGATGGGATTTTTCTCGCTGGCGCTGGCGGCTGTGGTCTTTTGGATTATCAGCGTTTTGCCGGGCGAAGTCACATGGCAGGGGTACGCGGGCGACGCCGCGTATCAATCTATTCTCGGTGGCATGAGCACAGGCGGAATTGTCTTTGGCAGTCTTGCGGGATTTTGGCTCGGCGAATTTGCCAATTCGTTTACGCTCGCAAAGATGAAAATCCTTACCAACGGACGCTGGCTGTGGTCGCGCACCATCGGCAGCACGCTCGTCGGCGAACTGGTGGATACGGTCATGTTCGTCGCGGTGGCTTCGGCGTTTGGCGTTTTTCCGTGGAGTTTATTTTTGACGCTCACAGTTGCAAATTATTTGTTCAAAGTGACTGTGGAAGCGCTGATGACCCCGTTGACTTATGCCGTCGTCGGCGCGTTGAAGAAAGCCGAGCGCGAAGATTATTACGACCGCGATACGGACTTCAATCCGTTTGTGATGCAGTAATCAAAAAACGCGTCGCACTATAAAGCGGGATTGATTCTGTTAGTCAAAAGGATTTTGTCTTCAAATCAATTCTGTTTATCAAAGTGCGACGCGCTGCTACCAGAGCGGGAAACCAATTAGCTTTACAAGCCAAACCACCATAGGCGGATAAATTTGCAATCCCACCGCGCCGACGATGATTCCCAATATTGCGCCCGCCGCCACGTCCGATAGATAGTGAACGCCCATCGCAACGCGGGCAAGCGACACAAGCGGCGCCCAAATCCACAACAAGATGACGAGCCACGCGGGGGCAAGCGGCGTCGCGACGACCGCGATTAAAAACGCGCGCGCGGCATGTCCCGATGGGAAAGAATGCGGGTCGGTGTTGCGATAAATTCCGCCCCATTCGCCTTGGGGTCTTTCGCGGCGGACGAGAAATTTTATCGCCAGCACAACGCCCGCGAGTCCGAGAATCCCAAAAAACTCGACGACTTCCCATTGCTTCCATAACGGATTGCTGACAAACCAGCCGAGAATTAACGCCGCCGCCCAAAACCACGAATCGCCCGAGTGCGCGAAGAAGACCGCGAAATTCCGTAAAACGCCCGGCTTTTCGGCAACGCGCAGTTGAGCGGAAAGTCGGGCGTCAAATTCTAGTAAGGAACGAAAACTCATTTTGTTTTGGGCTTCGCTTTCGCAGGTTTTGTTTCTTCAACAGCGGATTTGGCTTTCGCCGCTTTTCTCTGCTCCGCTTTTAACTTGCGCTGCTGGTCTTCCATATCGGCGCGCATGATTTCCAGTTGATGCGGCTTGTCCACGTCCATGCATGGCTCGGCATGTTCCCAGAAGATCGCGCGTCCCTTGATGCCGATGCGCTCTGCGACACTCTCCACCAATTCCTGCAAAGTGAATTGACCTGTCAGGTATTTGAAGGCGATGCTCCAGCCAATGACCGCCGCCTGTTTTAGCGGACTCTTGCGATTGCCGATGAGCTGCTCCCAGGTATCGAGATGCTGCGTCACTTGATTGACGTGGATGATGTTAATATCCGCGCCGCAGACTTGTATGTCTTTCAATTTCGTATACGTTCGTTTGGATTCGGGATACCGCGATTCCATCACGTCGCGCGGACAAACGCCGTAGTACATTTCGTCGCGCGTTTTCATGGCGGTCTTTGCCAGCCAATCCACCATTTCGCCTTTAAGCGCGGGGATGTCGGAAGAGACGATGAAAATGTATTCGCTCTTGTCGTTCAGTTCAAGCGACTGGTTTACGCCCGCGACAATATTCGCCAACATGCGTCCCTGATTGGAAACGTAATGCAGGGGCTTCTTGCAAGTCAATCCGCTCTTGGAAGACAGCCCGACTACAATGACGTTTTTTACCGTTTTGGAATCGCCCAGCGCGTCCAAAACCCATTGAACCATCGGCTTGCCCGCCACCTCAATCAGCGCTTTGGAATCGCCGTTGGAGTATGCGTATAAAGGTTCGCCGGGCAGGGGAATTCCGCCGGCGATTACGATTGCGTCCATCATTTAATTCAACTCCTGCAATTGCGGCTCGAACTTGAGCTGGTCTAACATTTCGGATAATTCAGCCCAAGTCAACGGGCGGTTCTTGCCAGAGATGGCGACCAGCGCGGCTTCGAGCATGTTTGTGCCGAACGAGCGTCCGTCCATGACGGGCGTGGTGGTGACGAGATATTTCACGCCCGCCTTTTTGAATTGGGCGACGTCTTCGGGCGTGGTGGTGTTGGTGACGATCACTTTGCCCGTCAGGTCGTCGGGCATAAAGCGTTTGATGTAATGACAGTCGCCCGCGATGACGGTTGCCCAGCTATATTGTTTTCCCCATTTGGGCGTGCGCTTTTCTTGTTTTTCTCCGGTGGGATAAATCCATGAAAACGGCAATCGCCCCGCAATCGGCATGAGCAGCGCGGCAAGGAGTTTCAATTGACTGAGTTTATGAATTGCGATTGGAATATCCAGCCCGAACATGAGGTCGCCGAAGATGGTTTCGTAACCGGCATCTGCAAACGCTTGAGAGAGTCCCCAGCGATCAACGCCTACGGTGACGAGTACCTTGCGCCCGCGCGAGTTGATGTAGTCGCCGATTTTCTTATCCAAAAATGCGGGGGCTTTGTTTTCGAGCGTGTTTTTTAAACCGCCGCCGTCTACCAGCGGAGTCTTTTTTACAAACCGCACCATCGGCTGGACGGAATAAAAGGGATACCACTTTCCGTCGGCAAGCGCGCCCAAGTCCGCGCCGCCTACGCCGAAGGCGTCCACTATGCCGTCCAATTCTTTGTATTTTTGAGCGGCGGCTTCCATGTCTCCATCCGTGCCAATGCGTTCGATGCGTACTTGTTCGCCAAGCAAAGTCGTTTCAACAGCCTTGTTTCGCTTGGACGAACCAATGCTAATGCTGACTGCGCGTTTCATAGGAAAATCCTCCGAAAGATGAGATATTGCCAGTTATAACACGAATTAGTTTACATGGATTTGGCGCGCGCCGCCATTTGAGCGCGGAGATGTTTCGTGTCTTCGTCAATTGTGAATATTGCGCCGAGATAGAAAAAGAAGCACAGCCCCCACGCTACCGTGCAGATGAGCAGGATGGCGGTCTTCAAGTCGAACGCGTCTGCGATGAGCCCCGTGATGATCGGCGCGGAAATCGCGCCCGCGTTTTCGATAAAATATTCCACCGCCTGCGCCGTCGAGCGGACTTCGGGCGCAGTCACGTCGTACACGGTTGCGACCACATTCACAGACGAGATCGGCATGAAGATGGCGGTCAGGCACATGAAAATAAAGAATTGAGACTTCGCTTCGATGGGCGTGGTCAACGCGAGGTACATGAAAATCGCGCCGAGCAAAACTCCCGCGCTGGCGACGATGATGCGTCCCTTGTTGTTGCGCTTGAACGCCATATCGCCCAACGCGCCGCCCACGAAATATCCCGCGGCGAGGATGAGAATGACGGGAGCCATCGTCATCAAAATCCCGTTTCCGTCGTAACCGCGTTCTTTTTCAAGATAGCCGAAGAAGAAAAACGTAATCACGTTCCACGGAAATACGCCCGCAAATCCTTGCAGGAAAATAAACCACATCGTTTTCTTTTTGAAGATTTCCTTCGCTTCGGTCCACGAGAATTTGAAGGTTTGCATTTCGGTCATACTTTCAAATTCGGGTTCGGCTTGCCCGCGCGGCATTTCCTTCACGCCGAAGAAAATAATCACGGCAAGGATCAATCCCAGCGAGCCGGTGATGTAAAACACCGAGCGCCAACCGCCGATGAGCGGAGCGACCATCAGCGCGAGTATCATGCCGATCAAATAGCCGAGCGGCTGCGCGAGCTGCAAAATGCCGAAAACTTTTCCGCGCAGGTTGGGACCGAAATAATCTGCGATCAACGTGTACAAACCCGGGTAAGATGAATCGTCAATGCCGGTGGACGCGCGCGTGAAAAGAAATCCGCCAAAGGTATGCACGATGGCGTTCATCCACGTAGTCGCGCCCCAAATAAACGACGCGAGCGAGATTAATCTGGCGCGCGCGTAGCGGTCATATAAATATCCCCAAACGGGGTAAAGAAGCGTGGCGACGAGCAGCGCCCCCGAATTGATTAGCCCCCACTTTTTATTATCCAATCCAAACTCGTTGCTGATTTGCACTTGCAGCGAGCCGATCATCAACTTATCGGTTTGGTGCAACAACATAAAGAAGAAGAATACAACCACCACGAACCAGCGATACTTTGGATTTTCTTTGGACACAGGTCACCTCATTAGGATTTAAGATTTTCAACGCGAAATTCGCCCATTCGCATAATTCGCGTTAAGAACTTAGTTTTATATTCAGCGCAACGGTAAAGAAATTCACAATTCCACGCCATCGTCTGAAATAATTTCCTGCGCCAGTTTTTGCAGCGGCTCGACATCGTCCACTTTTGCGGCTTGCCAATATTGCGCCAGCAGATCCAGCGGACTTAAACTGCCGACCAACTGTCCTTCGGCAATGCGCGCGCGCGCTTCGCTTTGCGGGCGTTTGACGAGATGGAATTCAAACGCGTCTTCGGCATATTTTCTCAAAACGGATTCGTCTATCAGCGTATCCCATTCTCTTGGATATTCCACCACCAGGCGGACAATGGCTCCCGATAATTTTTCTGGATTTGGAAGCGCCGCGATCAATGCATCGGTGACGCGCTCGTTTGACTGCAAAGTGATTCGGCGATCCACGAAGGGACGCGTCCCTTCAAGTTTTATCCAATCTACTTGCGTATCTTTTCCCTGCTCGATATGCGCGATGATAAAGAAGCGGTCTTCCTTCGCTTCGCCAAAATCCACGCGCTCGATGGAGCCCGGGTAAATCACCGGCGGCTGCGAACCTTCGTTCACATCCTGCGGTTTGTGGATGTGTCCCATAGCAACGTAATTGAATTTTTTATTCTTGACCAAACTCCCCGAAAGCACAAGGTCATTGCCCAGCATCACGAGTCTCTCGCCGCCGAACTTCGCGCCTTCAATGGATGCGTGCGCGGTTAAAACAATCGGCAGCGATGAATCTGCGTTGGCAAGCCACTCGTCAATCAACCCGCCGATATTTTCTTCGATGCGCGAGAACGCCTGCGTGGAATCGGTTTCGCCGGTGACAGCCATCAGACCTGAGCGCGTAATCCACGGCATGGCGACGACTTGAAGCGGCAAGTCCCATAATTGATTGGGCGCGAGAAATTCGGGCGCATCCAGCACGCGCACAAAAGGCGTTTGCAAAGTTTTGAATTCCTGCAAGGCGTGCGCGCGTCCGATGGACGGAGAAACATCGTGGTTGCCGATCAACAACAAGGTAGGGATTTCCGCGCGCGACAAGCGCATGATGCGCTTGTCCCATTCGCGTTGAAAAGTCGGCGCGGGAGATCGGTCGCGATACGCGTCGCCCGCGAAAATAACCAGATCCACTTTTTCAGCGATGGCGGTATCCACGATGGTATCCAGCGATTTGAGGAAATCCAATACGCGGAGAGGCAGCCCCGTGACGGGATCGTGCCTGCCGTAGTTTGCCATGTCTATATGCGCGTCGGCAAAGTGGAGGATTTTCATGTGCGGCGTTATTCCTGATCTTCGCGCGTGTCGATATGACCGGGTTTTTCCTTGCCCAATTCCAGCGAGCGTTGATACGCCGCCCAAACCGCGCGCGAAATTGCCGTGCGAAATCCCGCTTTTTCCAAATAATATAACGCCTCGGCAGACGTGCCGCCCGGCGAGGTGACTTGATTCCGCAGCGTGGCGGGATGTCTTGCCGCGCCTTCATAATAGGATGCGGAGCCTTTGATGGTTTGCAGCACCAATTGCTCCGAAATGCGGCGCGGAAAACCCATGTGTACGCCCGCGTCAATCAACGCTTCAGTGAAGAGGAAAACATACGCGGGACCCGAACCCGAAAGCGCGGTCGCCATGTCCAAATAAGATTCGTCTTCCACGAAAACTTCCTCGCCCATGGCGCTGAGCAGCGAACGCGCTATTTTTTGCTGCGCCTCGCTGACTTCTTTCGACGCCGTCCAGACGGTGATTCCCTCTCCAATTTGGCCGGGCGTATTGGGCATGGAACGCACAATGGATTTATGTTTCAGCCCCGCGTTGATTTTTTTTATCGTCGCGCCCGCGATGATGGATAAAACCAGCGCGTCAGAGCGGACGCCCTTCAAGCCTTTCATCACTTCGGATAATCGCTGCGGTTTGACGGAAAGTACCACCACGTCCGCTTGGTGCGCGGCTTCGACGTTATCGGTGGTGGATTTGATTCCGTATTTTTTGCTCAACTCTGCGCCGCGTTCTTCGCGCGGACCCGCCGCGATAATATTCCTGGGGTCGGCGAGTTTTTGGCGCAGCAATCCCGCGATCATGGCTTCAGCCATTACGCCGGGTCCGATGAACGCAATTTTCTTATTTAACATTTTTTCCTCCAAATTCAGGGACGGGTCTTGCGACCCAGTTTTCAGCCAGTTCGAGCGCTTCGTTTGCGGCGGCGTACATTTGCGCTTGAAATTCTTTTGAGTAGTTGTAAGTTTCAATCGCTTCTAAAAATTCGTCTTCGTCTATGAGGCGGGCTTTTTTGGGGAAGTCTTTCACAACGTCCAGTTCGTGATCTTTGAAACTGAGTACGCCGTTCTCGAAAGTCGGCGGCGCGGCGATGTTGATGTATATCTCCGCCAGTTTTCCGTCGGGTTCGAATAGTTCGATCAGGTTATAGAATTTATTTGTCCAGTAATATGACCGATAATGATGGGCGATGGCGCTCCGCCTGCCTTCTTTATGATTCACAATCGAACCCGCCGGCGCGATGGTAACAAGCAACTCCGCGTCTATCGATTCGACAAACGCGCGCCAACTGCGATATACGCTCCCATCCGCTTTGCATGAACGCGCTTCGATTTCGTCTCCGATTTTCATAGCCGCAATTTTACCCCACTGATTTTGTCTTTATGCAAAATGAGAGGAGTGTCTAAAAGGATGGGCTTTCTTTAACGCGAAGGCGCAAAGACGCCAAGCCTCAAAGGTTTCTTCGAGTCTTCGTGACTTTGTGTTTAGCCCACAAAGTTAGACACTCTCAAAATGAGATTGAGGCTCTTTAGGAATTCCCGTGATAAATTCTGATTTTTGGCGTCTGCGGTGGCGCGACATTAATGTCGCGCTACGGGTTGTGGCTTATCACGGCAAACCTCAAAGATACGAGATTGATCATCTCGTTTTATAACTACAATTCCCGCCCGCCGCTCGCCATTCTCTTCCTTCTCGCTTTTCTTCCCTTCACCATCAATTTCTGAATCCACGCGACAAACGGCTCAGGCGGAAGATATTCGATCAGTTTCCACTTCTCCATGCCGCGTTTTTCGAGCGCGGCGTTTGCCGCTTCGATCCCTGTGGCGCAGGCGCGTTCCAAAAAGAACGACGGCATGGGATGTCGCACCCAATCGCCCGCGCAGAATAAATTCTCCCACGGAGTTTCGATCCCCAAATATTTTTCCTTCGCGCCGACGGATGGCAGCGTGTGCGCTTCCGCGTTGCGCTGTAAATGCTGCTTGATTAAATGTCCGCGCAGTTCGGGGAAGGTCTGCTGCACTTCGGTAATCGCTTTGGTAAACAAAATTGCGTCGGGCAAAGCCAGCGTTTCGGGCGGACCGTAAATGTGCGCTTCCAACGCGCTGCCGCCTGTCTCGCGTGACCAGCGGCGATACGGATTGTAGATTCTATCGAGCCAGAAAAAATTATGCAGCATGAAATCGCCGGTGAAGATTCCCGCTTCGGGCATTTTGCGCGGCTTCGCGTCGAACCACAGGCGCACGATGGCGTTGCTCAATGCGCGGGGGAAAAATAAATTTTCGGTTTCGCCGCCAAAACTCGACCGTAGGATTTTTTTCGCGTTGTTGGAATCCGTCGCCAGGATGATCTGCGTCGCGCGGAGAGTCTCTTCGCCCGAAGTTGATTCCCGCGCGACGAGCCATTCATCCCCGTCTCTGGCGACGCGCGTGACCTTCATCCCCAATTCGATTCTGCCTCCGAGTTCTTTGATCTTCGCCCCAAGCGGTTCGCAAATGCTCGTGCCGCCGTCGTCGG
>JAQTWR010000076.1 GCA_028689195.1 Anaerolineales bacterium
CTTCCATCAGCGAAGAAGACTTTTCTTTGCTTCACGAGCGCACTGCGGGGCGTCCCTTGTACATTGCGCTGGCGTATGACTGGCTTGTCAACGGCGTCGGCTCGTTGGACGAATTGTTGGGCTTCTCCGAATCTTTTGCCGCTGAATTAGTGGGCTGGGTGCGGAGGTTGGAACCCGTAAAAAAAATGGCGATTCTCTACATGGCGTTCGCGTGGCGGCGCATGGAAATTTCCCTTCTAAGCGATATGCTTGGAATTTCGGCGCATGAAACGCAAAAACTCGTCGACGAGTTGATGCAATTCAGCTTCATAAAATACAGACCCATCGAAGACGAACATTTTGTCGTTAACCTGCACGACGAAATGCGGATGTTGGTAAATGAATACGTTTGGAGCAAGGAAGTCTCCGTCGAACAAGAGAAACCATACGCGGCGACCCTTAACTGGTATGCAAAAACGCTGAAGAACCCAGACCTTTTCAACGGCAAGGACAATCCCAAGAACGACCGCGAACGCGCCCTCCTCGCAGAAGACCTGTACTACAGATTAAGAATGAATTTAGCCGAAGGGTTGCGGCATTACGAAAGCCGATTCAGAAGCGCGGTTCACTATCTCGACCTTGCCTATTGCAACATGCTCAATCAAGAAGTAGGCGAAGTCAGGCGGCAGCTTTCACAAGCCGAACGCGATCAGCATGATTTTCGGACGGCTCTAACCGCCTTCCGCATGGAAAATTATCCGAAAGCCGGCGGGATTTGGCACGCTTTCGTTAACCGTCCCGATGTCGATCCGCTTCAACGCGCCACCACCCTGATGTTGCTGGTCGAAATGGACAGTTATACGGGCAATCCAAAAGAAGCTGCGCAGCACGCAAAAGAAGCCGAACGCGCTTACTTGTCCCTGTTGAAAAAAGCGGCGAACGCCCGCGAACGCTCCGCGTTAAAACAACAATTGGGAGAGCTCTACAATAACTGGGGCTTCGCCTGTCGCGTGCGCGATGACTATAAACAAGCGCTTCTTTATTATCAAAAAGCCCTGAAGGTAACCGGCGGCGACGCACAGGCAAAAAAACACAAGGCGCGCGTTTTGAATAACATGGGCTACGTCTATTACCTGCTGGGCGATACGGAGCGCGCCCGCACTTACGTCGGTAGGGCTTTGCACATCCGCCAGGACCTCGAAATCCCCTACGAACTGGGATTGGGCTACAACACCTTTGGCGAAATCATGGAAGACGGCGGGCGGCTTCGCATTGCAATGGACTTATACGCCAAAGCGTATCAGGCGTTCGACGAAATTCACAGCAATCGCGGCAAAGCGATGGCGCAAATCAATCTGGGGAAATTAAAGCGGTTTATGAACGAATATGACGCTTCTCTAAAGGAACTATTCGCCGCCGAACAATCGCTGCGCCGCCTGCGCGACCGCGACAACCTGCTCAAAGCGCTGAACGAAATCGGCTCCACCTATCGTCAAAAAGGCGATTGGCAAAACGCGCTGAAATATTTCGACGACGCTCTGGAACTAAGCGTAAAACTCGGAAAGAAAATTCAACAAGCCGATACCTACGACGACATCGCGGTCACCTACTACAAAATGGCGCTGCTCGCAATTGGAAAGGAACAAAGAGAATATCTCAAAAAAGCGGAGTTTAACGCGATTAAATCGCAAAAACTCGCGCAAAGCGAATCGGTTGATTTCTTCATCGCCAAAGCCGATCTGGCTCTGGGCGATATTTCCTACCTCGAAGGCGAATACGACACCGCCTTCAAACACTACTTTGAAGCCACCAGCCGCATGGCAAAGGCTTGGGCGTCTCGCAACAAGGCTTCGGGATTTTACCAACGCCGCTACGAAGAAAGCCTCGACCGTATGCAAGAGCGCCTGCACGGATTTGAACGCAAAGAAGGCATTAAGAAAACCCTGTTGTACGTAAAAAGAATAATCGCAAAAATAGACAGGCTCCCGGCAAAAGAAAAGAGAGCCTTTGTCAAAGCCCGCCGAACCCTCAAAGCCACCCTTGAAACGACAAAACTCGCAAAATAATATGGAGACGACATGAAGCGCCGAAACGCCCCCCTCTTATTAACCAGCCAAAGAACCACCCTGACCGAAGGGGATTGCGCCTGTTCGTCCTCCGCCGATACTTCTTTGCCGACCAACATGAACATGGCGACGCTGCGCCTTCCCGCCGATTTGATTCGCCAGCCGCTAAACGACGACTTCCACGTTTTTCTCTCCCCGCGCGGAAATTACGGCGCGTCTGTTCTCAACCGCGAAGCGATTGCGCTGTTGACCGAATTTGATTCCTGCGCGAAGAATCCGTCGCGCACAGCGCCCGCCCATTTCCTGAAAAGTTTCCTCGCGCAAGGATTGCTCGAAACCGACGCCCCTTCGCTTCAGCGTTCCAACACTTTGACCGCATGGCTTCACGTCACCGACCGCTGTAATTTACGCTGTCCCTATTGCTATCTCCCGCACCTCCGCGAAGATATGTCCATGCCGACCGCGCAGGCGGCGCTGCGTTCCGTGATTCGATCCGCGCTGGGGCGCGACTTCAAACGGATTAAGTTGAAATACGCCGGCGGCGAACCGCTTCTCCGTTTCCCGTTTATCCGCGACCTGCACGAGTACGCAAAATTACAAGCCGCCCAAAACGGATTATCGCTCGACGCGGTTGTGTTGAGCAACGGCGTTTTGTTAACCGACGAAATCGCCCAAACCCTCGCCGCTTCGAATATTCGCTTGATGATTTCTCTCGACGGAATTGGGAACGACCACGATGTTCACCGTCCGTACCCAAACGGACGCGGATCTTTCCGCGAGGCTTCGGCTGCGATTGACCGCGCGCTGTCAAACGGATTGACCCCTCATATCTCCGTCACCGTCAGCGCCAAAACAATTGACGGATTGCCCCAACTCGTAGGTTGGATATTGCAAAAAGACATCCCCTTCAACTTGAATTTTTACCGCGAGAGTGAAACATCGGCGGCGCAGGCAGATTTGCCTTTAGACGAAGAGAAAACCATCGCGGGGTTGTTGAAAACCTTCAAGGTTATCGAATCCAATTTGCCGCGCAGGAACGCATTGAGCGGCATGGTAGATCGCGCAAATATTTCCGCGCCGCGCGCTTACGCTTGCGGCGCAGGGAGGGACTATCTGGCGTTCGATCAAAATGGAAAAGTCGCCCCGTGTCAAATGCTTCTCCAAAAAACGGTTGCCGATATTCACGCTCCCGACGCTTTGTCTGTCATTCAATCGGATGGGACGGGATTTCAAAACTTTCCAGCAGACGAGAAAGAGGGCTGCGCCGCCTGCGCGTGGAAGCGCTGGTGCGCGGGCGGCTGTTCGCTCGCGGCGTATCGCGCAACAGGGCGCTACGACGTTAAATCGCCTTATTGCAAAATCTACAAAGCCATCCTGCCCGAAGCGGTACGGCTCGAGGGGTTGCGCGTTTTGAAATTTGGAAGCAATCTATTGCAATAGCCAACACTCGAACAGGGGCGTGAAGAGAACCATGCGCCCGCCATCGGGTCTGACCAATCCTTTGGCGAGGAGCAGTCTGCCCGTCTCGGGAGACATCGCAGACGAATTGCCGCGCGCGATTTCCCGAAGCCCAGCCTGCTCTTCTTTTGGCAGCCCCGCCATCAGCTTGCGAAATTCTTCGTGTACAAGGTCTTGCCGCGCAAACCAATCTAAATCTTGCAGGTGCGCTATTGCCTGCGAGTGATCTTTCAGAAGGACGAACAGCGCCTGCGTCAAGCCCGGGTGTCCGCCGCTGCTCTCGCAAAGCCATTTGCGCTTATCCAACCCAAGTTCGTGTTCGCGTCGTTCTTCCAATTGCCCGATGATGTGATAAGTATCCTGCACGGAATATGGTCCCAAGCCCAGCAGGTTGCGCGAAATCAACTCGTAGAAGCTCTCGTTATCCAGCGGGTCGCGTAGTTTTTCGGGCAGGTTGCGCAGGAACAACGTATACGAGAGGCGGTATTTATTCGCGTCGCGGACGGCGCGCAGCTGGGCGAATACTTCGCGCGGCATGGTCTGGTACGATTCGTCGAACTCGTCAAAGAGGAAACATATCTGAATATTGTGCGAATGGCAAATTTGATTCATCGCCATCTCGAACAGGCGATGCGCCATGAGCGGGTCTTTGCTTTGAATGACCTTTACGTCCAGCGTCGCCAGTTCCTGCTTCAACGCTTCAGTCTTCTCTGTCGCTTTGAGTTTGTTGCAAGCCAGCAGAACGGTGTGCAGCAGGAGTTCGTAGAATTGAAATCCCCAATCGGTTTCATGCCCCATGCGATTCATGTCCACGCGCACCAGCCACGTTTTTGCGGCGACTTCTTCGCCCAGATATTTTTTCTTTACCCAATCCCTATCCGTCTCGTGTCCGTCGCGCAGGGCGTCGGGATCGTCGCCCAGTATGAAATCCATCAGGCGCGTTTTTCCCGCGCTTGGCGCGCCGATTATGTAAAACGATTCCCCGCTTTTTATGTATTTGAAAAAGACTTTCAGCGTTTCTTCGCGATAGTAGGGTGGGGTTGCGGTCATGTGTATTCTCCAAAAATTATGAAAGATTCCATTCGGCGGGGGGCCAGGCTTCTTCGTCCCAATGATCAAGGCGGTGACAGATCAGGCTTGCGAGCAGCAAGGGACGCGGATATTTTTTGTGCGGGTCTTTTTCGCGCAGGATCGCGGCGTGGAATAGCATGTTGAACAACAAGCCAAACAGGTATTCGCGCGCGTCGGTAAGTTGGACGCGGCGAGACGCGATGGAGCGAAGCGTGGAAATTGTTCCGAGCGCTTTTTCGATGCGGGCATTATCCGAAGCGGTTTCCGACTCTTCCAACGCCTGAATGGTCTTTTGTTTCAGCGCGGTAACGCACATTTTAAAATAGGCGGGAAAATTGTCGTTGTGCGCTTCGAGGCGGTTGAATACATCCGCCTCCAGTTCGATGAAATCCTGCAGCGCAGGACCTTCGCCGCAGCGTTCAAAATCAATTACCCACACGTTTCTTTTATCGTCCACCATGAGATTGTCGCCGTGCAAATCGCCATGCGTAACGGCTAGGCGCGTCATGCCGACTATGCTTTTATCGCCTGGCGATTCGGCTACGTTTTCCTTAAACCACTCGATGGGCAAAGGCAGGTTCATTTTTTTTGTAACTTCGCCCAAGTCTGCGAAATAGGCGGTGGAAAACGGCTTTATGCGTTTTTCATACCAATTTCCCCAAACGTCTTGATATACGTTGAACATGGATACGTCGCGTTCTTCGCGCGCTTTTTCGTAATATTTCAACCATGTGGCGTCAAAAAAAGAGTTTAGACTTTCTTTAATGTCCGCGATATTTTTTTCTTCGTAGTATTGAGAAAAAGTTCTCGCGCCGTCTCCGCCGACATACGAATAGGCTGCGCCGCCTATATCCCAAAGCGTTGCGTGTTGGAGCAAATTCGCCGTAAAACTTCCCGTAACTTTTCGGGAGATATATTTGTAGTAGTTTTCTATCTCATGTTTGATCTTTGCCGCGCGCGCCAATTTGACGATGCAAGGCTCCAGGTCGTCTTCGTAGACTTTCAGCACGAGGGAGTTTGGGCGCGGCACGGTGGAAACATTTGACGTTTCGAGACGCGCGTCCAACTTCTCGAACCGGAGTTTTTCGGCTTTGGGGAATAATCGCGCAAGCAGGTCCGCGACCTGATCGGGATACTCCACGAGCTGCTTTCCAAACCCCGCGTCTGCGAGACTATTCAAAATGTCGGTTTGCTCAAATTCCAATTTGCGTTTTGCCGCGCATACTATGGCGGCTTCGGCGTCGAACACTTTTTGCATCTCGTCGCGGTCGTCGTCCTTGCCGATGAAGACGAGGTCTTTGTGTTGTTTCAGCATATTTCTCAAAACGGAATGGTTGGGGTATCCGCTGAGCATGACGGGACGCAGCGCGCCGCCCAATTCTTCCGCCAACTTTAGACCGCTGACGTCCGACTCGTTGTAATGATCCATCAGGCGCAGGTCAATCAGCGCCAGCGCGCAGCGTTTTTCGCCCGCTTTGTTTTTTGCGTCTTCCAAGAGCGACGCTCCGCTGCCCATTGCCAGGACTGGCTCGTAGCCCCAGAGCATCAACAACATTTGATAAGAGACGCGGGCTTTAGGGTCGTTTTCGACAATAAGGACGCGGGGTTTTACCGTCCCGAAAAAAATACTGTTATTCGACATAATGCTCCTCTTGCTCTTGCGCTGCGATGACGGGAAACTGAATTAAAAATACCGCGCCGCGCCCTTCCTGATATTTTAACAGCTCGATTTCTCCGCGCATATTCTCGACGATTTGGCGGACGTAAAGCAGCCCGAAGCCGCCGCCTTTTTGTTTTGTGGTAAACGGGCGGTGAAAAATGGACATTCGTTTATCGTCGCTGATTCCCGGACCATTATCTTCAAAACGTATTTCCGCTTTATCTTCTGTTATGCACGTGGAGACGAAAATCTTTTTCTCGGCAAGATGATTCATTGCGCGCGCCGCGTTGTTTAGCAGATGCCTGAAGATGTATTGAAAAGAGGCAAGATTTACATTGACGCGCATATCGGGCGCGCCGGGCGTAAACGCGGCTTTCACGCTTCTCCCTACGGTGATTTGATCCAACGTGGATTTTATAGCCTCGTCCAGGTTGATCATCTCGGTGGGCGCGTTGTCTCTGGGAATTGCGTTGGAGAGTTCCCGGACGCTCTCTTCTATATGTCTCGCGTACTCTTCGATATTTGAATTGCCTTCCGCCGTTTTTCTGATGAGGTACGCCCAGTTAAGGATATTTCCGACTTTGTTGTAGACTTCGTGGGCGATATTCGCCGCCCATGAAGTCCGCGCCGCAAAAGTGGATTTGAATTCCAAATCCTCGCTTTGTTTTGCGCGCTCTATCGCAATGCTGATATGTCGCGCCGCCATTTTAATGAGATTGAGGTCGCCTTCTCCGAAACCGTTATGACGTTCCCTTTCCAGCGCCAGAACGCCCAGCAGTTCGTTGGCGCTGTTCAATAAACTGACGCAGCACTCCGAATTCATGGTCGGGTTGAGCGGCAGGTAATCGGGGTCTGCGTTTACGTCCCCGACGTTTTCGCATTCCATTTTTTTTGTCGCCAATGTTTTCTTTGCCACGCGGCACGCGATGCTTCCTTTGTCCAAATGGAAGGAATCCTGTCGGGCGTATTGCGGGTTTTCGATCTCGTAAAATTCCAGCGTGGCGCGAGGGTCAGCGCCCTCTGGCGTTTTTCATAAAGCAATACGCACAAATGCGTTTTTTCAAAGACCTCGCGCAAGGTGGCTAGCACCGCGTTCATTGTTTTTTCGAGGTTCAAACTTGCGCCGACGGCTTCGGCAATATCCGTAGCGACCTTGAATTGCCGTCTTTGGCGCGCTTCTTCCCACCTGACTTTTCTTGTGCGCGCCAAATCCTTTAGCACAAAAGCCATCTCTTTTGGGTCGGATATTTTCGGCAGATACCGTGATGCGCCTTCTTCGTATGCGCGTATGCCGTCTTCCGGGTTTTCAAATCCCGTCAAGATTATGAAGTCTGCGTCCGCATTGATTTCCCGCAGTTTTTTCATGGTTTGTATGCCGTCCAGTTCCGCGCCCAGTCTTTGGTCAATCAAGAAAATTGTGTAGGGCTTTTGCTTGTCGGCGGCGCGCTGCGCGAGTTTGAACGCTTCCTGCGGCGTCGAGGCGACGTCAATCAATTCTTTCTCGTAATCTTCGAGTCCGTTGATGCTGCGCTTCAATATCTCTGCGACCCGTAACTCGTCGTCTAAAATCAATAATCGATTCATTCTCTGCCCTACGCGTAGATTGGAAATTCCAGCGCAAAAACGCTGCCGCTCAAAACGTGACTGTCAGCCACGTATATCCTGCCGTTCATATTTTCTATTAAATTGCGCGAAACATGCAGCCCAATTCCGCTGCCGTCCTTTCGGGTAGAAAACCCCATTTCGAATATTCTTTCCCATAGCGAGGCGTGGACGCCGGGTCCGTTATCGGAGACGAGGATGCGGCATATTACGGCGTCCTTGTCTCCGTCTATCAAGCCCATGTCCAAATCTATTTGGATATATCCTTCGCCGTTTTTACGCCATTCCGAAACTTGTTGGACGGCGTTCAAGACAACGTTCAAAAATATCTGCTCCAAAACAACGGGCTGATTGCGAACCACCACCAAATGGTCCGGGGCGTTGAATTGCAGCCTAACGCGCGCGCGTCTGCTTATTTCGCGCAAGAGCAGCAGCGTGTTGTCAATCATTTCATCCACCCGAATCGTTTCCGTTGCTGCCTTCCTCACGATTTTTCCAAACGCCTTTGTGATGCCCACAATTTGACGGATGTCCTGCTCTATATTCAAAAGTTCGTTGTTCACGTCTGTATAATCGTTTTTGCCGGATTCTTCCGACAGCCGCGCAAGATTCTTTTTTACGGTGTCCGCCTCGAACAAAAGCGGACCCGCTAAATTATTCATTTCGTGAATCATCCCGCTGGCAAGATTCCCGATCAGCGCCGAGCGTTGGATCAGCGCGGATCTTTCCCTTAATTCGTTTTGATCTAACGCCGCGCCAATCGCCAGCGCGACGCCCTGCGCGTAAATCTGATATTCGCCGCCGAGTTGCTTCGAGCGTTTATCTAACGCAAAAAGCGCGTACTTGAGCGTCGTCTGCGCGGGGACGGGAACTCCAAGGCAGGAAATCATCAAGGGACTGAATTCAAGCAAATATTGAAAACGTTTTCGTTCGCGTTCGCCAATCTCGTTGCTGACGACGATTTCGCCGTCCTCCGCCGCGTCGCGCACGGGACTGTAGATCAATTGCGCGACGGCATTTTTGTTGACAATTCCGTCGCCGACGCGTTCCGCGATATTTACCCTGCGATGAGCCGTATCGAGCGAAAATAAAAATACCTGCTCCGCGCCGAGATGTTTTTTGTACATCGCCAATAAAGCGTGGATGGTTTTTTTTGCGTTCAGGTTTGGAATCGAGAGGGACGGTTTTTCCTCCGCCTGCGGCGGGGCGGTTCGTTGATCCTGCTCGTATAAGAGGTACGCGGCTAGGTCTTCGGAAAGAATCGGTTTGTATAATAATTTCCCGCCGAGCGTTTGCAGTTCGTCGAGCGCGTCTTGCGTTTCATTGGCGCGCGCCCAATCTGTGGCGTTGACGACTTGAATTTGCGGATATTTTTGCAGGATAATTTTTGCAAGGTCTGTCCCGCTCATGTTGGGCAAACCAACGTCCACTATGGCAATGTCGGGCGTTATCTTTGCGAGAAAGGCGAGCGCGTCTTCGGCGTTATGAGCGACTTCTACGCTTTGTCCCAGTTCGCGCAGCCAGCCGCAGACCGCGCTCGATTGCGAAATCTCGTCCTCTACAACCAGAATATGCCGGCGGGGAATATCCTCCGCCGAGATTTTCCCCGCCCCGCCTTCCGCGTCATCCTTGACCTTGGGGAGTCTCTTCGCGGCGGATAGATTCTCATCCGAAAGAAGCGG
>JAQTWR010000077.1 GCA_028689195.1 Anaerolineales bacterium
GGCGGTCTTCGGGAATGTGGGCAAGCCCCGCCTGCGTAATCATGCGCGGAGGTTTGCTCGTCAGGTCATGCCCGCCAATGGTGACTTTTCCGCCGCTGGGGAAGCGCAGCCCCGTCAGCGCTTCGGAGAGTTCGGTCTGTCCGTTGCCCTGCACGCCCGCGATGCCAAGCACTTCGCCCGCGCGCACGGTGAACGAAACATTGTGGACGGTTTCCAAGTCGCGTTGGTCGCGCGCCGATAATCCCTCCACTCTGAGGACTTCTTCTGCGGTTTCGTGCTCGTCCTTATCTACGGTGAGGATGACTTGACGACCGACCATCATGTTCGCCAGTTGCGCCGAATCGGTTTCAGCGGGCGTAACCGTATTGACGACTCGTCCCGCGCGCATGACCGTGATGCGGTCTGCGACGGCGAGCACTTCTTTCAGTTTGTGCGTGATAAAAATAATCGAAACGCCGCGCGCGGTTAAATCGCGCATGATGCGGAAGAGGTCTTCGGCTTCCTGCGGCGTTAGCACGGCGGTGGGTTCGTCAAGGATGACGATTTCCGCGTTGCGATACAGGGTCTTGACGATCTCGACGCGCTGCTGAATCCCGACGGGCAGGGAGCCGACGAGCGCGTCGGGGTCTACATCCAGCCCGTATTGCGCGGAAATTTCCCTGATGCGGTCTGCGACGAATTTATGGTCTAGCGCGCCGCGTTTGGTGGTCTCGTCGCCGAGCATCACATTTTCGGCGACGTCGAAAACGGGGATGAGCATGAAGTGCTGATGCACCATCCCGATTCCGAGCGCGATTGAATCTTTGGGCGAATGAATGACGGCGGGTTTTCCGTTGACAAGGATTTCGCCTTTATCGGGGCGGTGCAGCCCGTAGATGAGGTTCATCAGCGTGCTTTTGCCCGCGCCGTTTTCTCCGAGCAGGGCGTGAATTTCTCCCTTGCGGAGGTCGAAGTTGACGTTGTCGCTGGCGAGCACGCCGGGAAATTGTTTGGTTACGCCTTTGGCTTCAAGGACGATATTATTTTCAGTCATGGCGGTCTCCTATTTCTCGTATGGGACGCCATCTGCGGCGGGCGGCGTGGTTTTGCCGATGATGCCTGTCAGGATGAGCATGGTGAGGATGTACGGCGTTAGACCCACAACATAAGATTGTTGCAGGAAAGCCCATTGCGGCGGAATCGCGTCGCGGAAAATTTGCATGTTGATTTGCAGCGCTTGCGAAGAGCCGAAGACCAGCGCGGCTGCCCACGCCCCAATGGGAGTCCAGTTGCCGAAGATCATCGCGGCAAGAGAGATGAATCCGCGTCCGTTGGTCATCAGCGGTTCAAATGAGGGAATGGATTCGATGGTGAAGTACGCGCCCGCCAGCCCAGCCAGCATCCCGCCGATGATGACGTTGGCATAACGCATTCTTTCTACGTTGATGCCGACCGTATCTGCCGCGCGCGGGTGTTCGCCGACGGCGCGGGTGCGTAATCCCCAGCGGGTGTGGAATAAGACGTAATGCGAAATGAACACAAGGATGATCGCCGCCCATGCAATCGGCTTTTGGTCAAAGACGCGATTGATGGCGCTCATGTTTTCGAGGCAGAGGTTTCCGCCTTTGCAAAGCGGGGCGAATATTTCTGTGATGGGGAGATGAATTGCGGAAAATACGCCGGGCGAACTGGGAACCGTGCCTTCAAAGAGGCTTGTCTTTCCGAAGAATAATTGGCGATTGAGAAAGCCTGTCAGCCCGACCGCTAAAATGTTGATGACCGTGCCGCCGATGATTTGGTCTACTTTGAAGGTGACGGAGAGCCACGCGAGCAGAACGCCCATCAAGCCGCCGAAAAATATGGCGACGATTGTGCCTGTGACGATGCACGCCATGAGAGACCAGTGGTAAACATTGAATAGGTACATGGCGGTGAACCAGCCGAAGAACGCGGAGGAGAGCATCATGCCTTCAATGCCAATGTTGACCACGCCGGAGCGTTCGCAGAAAACGCCCGCCAGCGCGCCAAGCGTGAGCGGGGTGGCGACCGCGATGGTGGTTGCCAGCATACTGGTAATAATCATCAGCGGGCGTTGCTGCGACTGTCCCACCATGACAACCGCTGTAAAAAGCGCCGTGATAATGAGCGCGATAAAACCAAAACGTTTCCAGTCCATAATATCTCCTAGCCTCCCCAACCGCGGGTGAGCACCACTCGTTCGCCTTTGACTTTGATGCGGTAGATATAACGCACGATTGCGTCCGCCGCGACGAAGAGCAGGATGAGCGCCTGTATCATGGAAATTAAGTCAACAGGCAATTGGGTCATAAATTGCATCCGCGTCGCGCCGTTTCGCATTGCCGCAAAAAGGAAGGACGCCAGCACCACGCCCAGCGGGTGGGATTTCCCAAGCAGCGCAATGGCGATTGCGTCGTAGCCATAGCCCGAAGAGAATCCCAGCTCGTGGCGATAGTTCAAACCGGTCACTTCGATAGCGCCAGCCAAGCCCGCCAGAATACCCGAGAACAACATAGTGATGATGATGACGCGTTTAACATTGATGCCCGCATATTTTGCCGCGTCTGGATTTAACCCCACCGTGCGAATCTCAAACCCGAGCGTGGTTTTGTTCAGCAGCCACCACACCACAAAAGCCATGACCAAAGCCAGCGCAAAGCCCCAATGTATTCGCAGCCCGGTGAAGATTGGCGAGATGCGCGCGCTTTCTGCGATCAACGGGGTGCGCGAGATTACGTTGAGCGGATTCTTGTCTTTCATCACGCCGCCGACCAAAAACGAAGTCATGTTCAGCGCGATGTAGTTCATCATAATCGTGTTGATGACTTCATGTCCGCCGGTATAGGCTTTGAGCGCGCCCACGATGCCCGCCCAAATACCGCCCGCTAACGCGCCCGCCAGAATTGCCAGCGGCAGGTGAATATAGGTGGGCAGGTCAAAGCCGAGCCACTCAGGAAGCGCGTATCCGATTAATGCCGAAAAAACAGCGCCGAAGGCAAGTTGCCCTTCCGCGCCGATGTTGAACAGTCCGCCGCGAAATGCCAGCGCAACAGCCAATCCTGCGAAAATATAAGGAGTTGACCAGATCGCGGTTTCGCTCCAGGCTTTCTTTGACCCAAACGCGCCTTGCAGCAAGGCTTTATACGCTACGAACGGATCGCCCCCGACAACCTTGATGATCAATCCGCCGATCAATACCGCAGTTACAATTGCTAGAAACGGGATCAACACGGCTTCCGAAATGGATTGTAAAACTCGCCTGATTAATGAAGTTTTTTGTTTTTCTGGTTGCATGCTTGCTCCAGTAGAATGTGTGATGCCGCTCATTATATCAAACAAGGCTGCCGCTTATAAACAAAAACGGGAAAGAAGCCGGAGCCTCTTTCCCGTTTTTTTGTGCGAACTAAAACCTTACGGCTTTACAGGAGCAACGTTGGTCTTGATGGAGCCGTCGAGCAGACCAGCCGCGATCTCTTCCATTTTGGCTTTGACTTCGGCGGAAACTTCGCCGTCCAAATCGTGGAAGGGAGCGTAGCCGGCATCGCCCATGAAGTTACCGTCTTTGATAGAGCCGTCTTTGGCAGACGCGATCAAAGTGGCAACGCCGGGGACGATCAACTTCATCGCGCTGGAGAGGATGCGGGGAGCAGCCTCGGGCAGGGTGAAGTATTGGTCGGTGTCTACGCCGATGGCGTAAATGCCGCGCTGGGCAGCCGCAACGACGGCGCCGTTACCGGTCTTTCCGCCGCCGGCGAAGATCACGTCCGCGCCGCCGTCAACCATGGCATTGGCGGCATTGGCAGCCCATTCGGGGTCGGTGAAGGTCTTATCGAAACCAACATCATTGTGATAGACAACGTCAATCTTGATGTTGGGGTTGATGTACAAAGCGCCCGCGCGATAGCCTTCGCCAAAGCGCCAGACGGGGGGAACCAAGTCGGTAGCGAACACGCCGCCGATATGCGCGCTCTTGCTCATTTGCGCGGCGAGCGCGCCAACGAGGAAGCCCGCGTTATCTTCGGGGAAGTTCAAACCGGTTACGCCGGCAACATCGGCTGCCTGGAATTGATCCACGCCGATAAAGCGGACGTCAGGATAGAGCGCGGCGGCGGCGGCAGTCGCTTCGCCGAGACCGAAACCAACGGTCACGATTACATCGTAGCCGGCATCGCCGAATTGGGAGATGTTCTTGGCGTAGTCTTTCGCGTCGGTTGTTTCGATATATTGAATAATATCGGCAACGCCGTCATCTTTGGACTTCTGAACGCCTTCCCAAGCAGATTGGTTGAAGGACTTATCGTCAACTTTGCCCACGTCGGTCACAACGCCAACGCAGAAAACGTCAGGGGAGGTGCAGTCGGTGGAAGGCGCTTCGGTTGCAACAGGCGCTTCAGTCGCAGCGACAGGAGCCTCGGTCATTGCCGGGGCTTCGGTGGCGGCGGGGGCTTCCGTAGCAACGGGAGCGGCGGGAGCGCCACAGGCGGTGAGCATCATCGAAGCGATGATTACCAACGCCATAACAAAATACAGTTTTTTCATTTTCTTCTCCTCTAGAAGAATAAAATTTTGGAGGTTCGCTTTTTAGCATAACCTTACGACGGCGCAAGTATAAATCCAGTCAATTTATTGTGCAAGCCTGACATATTACGGCTTCATATTTTTTACGTTCGTCCTGATTTTCCCTTTCCATAACTCCGCCAACAGATCGCTTAATTCGGGCGTGAGATTCTCCGGGAGTTTTGGACCCAAAGCCAAAAACTTAAATTGAGTCGGATTCTGCCCGCCGAGATTCCCTTCCTTCAAATCCCGCGTTATTTTCTCTACCTCGAATTGGGCGTCGCCATACACGGAAGTAATCAACCACGAATTGGATTCTCTCAACGCCGCCGCCTGATCCCGTTCTGCGCCGATGGCTTTGACTTGAGCTTCGACCGCCGCGCGTAACGCGCCCTGCCCCGTGATTCCACCCGCCGCGAATATCACATCCGCGCCGCGTTTGACGAGGTCTTGCGCGGCGGCGCGTCCCCAGTTTTCGTCTAAGAATAATTTTTCGCTGTCGCCGTTATCGCGGTAGACGACGAGCGGTTTTACGTTCTTGTCTGCAAACTTGACGCCCGCGCGGAATCCCTCGCAGGTTCGCCACATCGAAGCAATGTCCGATTTTTCGCACACCGCGCCGACGATGTGCGTCTGTGAAACGCGCGCCGCCAACACGCCCGCGACAAATCCCATTTGGTCTTCGGCGAAAACGACGCGGATAAGATTGGGGCGCGCCGCCTCGTCTTTTTTGGGCGGTTGATTAATACCGATAAAAAAAGAGTCCACATAGCGGTCGGCAACGACGCGCGTTTCGTCCTGTAGCCCAATTCCGCTGGCGATGATCGCGTCATATCCGTGCGCGGCAAAATAGGCGAGATTTTTTTCGTAATCGCGGGTATCCACAGATTCGATGTAGGCAATCTGGTCAACGCCCCCGTTTGCTTTGGCGTTTTGTAATCCCAACCATGCGCCTTGATTAACGCCGTAATCTTCGACGCCGAGCGTATCGGTAACCAAGCCCGCGCAAAAGACTTCCTTGCTAAAACAATCTGACGATTGCGTACAAGCGCCAAGGCTTGAAAACGCAATCGTCAGAATTAATGCAAATCGTATTGCTCGCAACCTAAACTCCGACTCCTAATTCTTTGCTTTCGTTGCGCTTTACGTTAGACATCACCGCCAGCGCCGCAGCCATGAAGAACGCCGCGAACAGCCACAACCAGCGATATTGATTTCCCATGACTTGTACCAAAACGCCGCCGAGCGTGGGTCCCAGCACCGCCGCAAACTGCGAAGAGAAATAATACAGCCCCGTGAACGCGCCGATGCGTTTTTCGTCGCCGTGGTCGTAGACTAAAGGCAGGCTGTTGACGTTGACCATTGCCCAGAAAACTCCCGTAATAACCAATACGATGGCAAAGGTGATGGAACTTTGAATGAAAAAATAGCCGACGAGCGTCAAAATGGAAAGTCCGATCAAACCGGCGCGGATGACCACCGCGCGTCCGTAGCGCGTGCCGAAGTTTCCGGCGGGTACGGCAAAGAGGATAAACGTAATGGTGACCAGCGCGCTGTAGATGGAGGCGGTTCCCGCTTTCATGCCGAGCGTAAAGACCGCAAACGAGGATAATCCTGTTTCCAGCGCGTTGAATCCCATGAACCAAAACAGGATGCCAAACAGCACGAAAATTCCGCCTTTGTCTTGATGCGCGAGAAGCGTTTTTATATTATCGAACAGCCCGGGCTGTTTTTTCCGCTCTTCCAGTTGGATTTGTTCGGGTTCTTTTACGAAAATAAATACGACCATTAACGCGACGGCGGTTGCGATTGCGCCCGCAATAAACGGCGCGGAACGTCCCAACGAATTGAATAACATTCCGCCGACGAAGTAGGCGAGCAATCCGCCGATGCCGCCCATGAGGTTGATGACCCCGTTCGCTTTGCTGCGCTCGTTTGGTTCAAAAAGGTCGCCAAGCCACGCGACGACGGGCGAGCGGAATAACGCCATGCCGAAGTTCGTAATTAGAATGAAAACCGCGATGGCAATCACAGATTGCGCGATGGGGATGAAGATAAATCCCAAAAGCGCGATGGGCGCGCCAATCAATATCCACGGTTTGCGCCTGCCGAAGCGATTCCAAGTTTGGTCGCTTTTTGCGCCGACCCAGGGCTGGACGAACATATTGATAATATTGTCCCAGGTCATAATGAAGAGCGCGAGGCTCGGCGCAAGCCCAAAGCCGATAACGTCTGGGATGGCGCGTCCTTCGGCAAGCAATTGTCTCTCGAATTCAGGGTTGCCCGCCTGCAAGAAGATGGGAATGTATTGATTGAAGATGGGCCAAATAATGCTGATGCCTAAAAAACCAAAGCCGAGCAGGAAGGTCTTGCCGTAGTTGAACTTTGTTGACATGGTTTCCTCCAAAAATATTGAAACGTTTATAAGTTCAAACGTTTTTGACTTTCGATAAACTTAACATCTTCTTTTGTTAATTCCGCTTTCTCCAACATATCGGGACGTTTCTTTAAGGTTCGCAGCAGCGCTTGTTCGCGGCGCCATTTATCTATTTTGGCGTGGTCGCCTGAGAGCAGTATTTCGGGAATTTTCCAGCCGCGAAATTCGGGCGGGCGGGTATAGTGCGGATATTCGAGCAGCCCCATCGCGTGAGAGTCGTCCTGCGCGCCTGTCGGGTCGCCGAGCACGTCGGGCAGCAGGCGCGAAATCGCGTCTATGAGAATCAGCGCGGGCAACTCTCCGCCGGTGAGAACAAAATCGCCGATGGAAATTTCATCGGTGACAAGGTGCTCTCGGATGCGCTCGTCGAATCCTTCATATCTTCCGCAAATGATCGCAAGGCGCGGATGCCGCGACAATTCCTGCGCGACGTTTTGATCGAAGATGCGTCCCTGCGGCGTGAGAAGAATGATGGGGATGTTTGTTTCTTTTCCAAGAACGGTTTCGAGCGCTTCAAAGACGGGTTCGGGTTTCATCACCATTCCGCCGCCGCCGCCGTAGGGCGTGTCGTCGGTGGTGTGATGTTTGGTATGGGCGTAATCGCGGATGTTATGCGCGCGTACGCGAATCAAATCCCGTTCGCGGGCGCGTTTGATGATGCTGGTTTCAAGATAAGAGGGGAAGACTTCGGGCAGGAGCGTAAATACGTCAAATTCCATGAAGCGATTTTAGCATATTGTGAATATCTTTTTGTTACTTCAAAATCGCTTTCAATTCATTCGCGAGGCTTTGGGTAAAAACTTCTCTCCCTTTGGCGTTGAGATGAACTTCGTCGGAGAAATAAGCGGCGAGGATGCGGTAGTCGTGGGAAAGGTCAAGATAGCGAACGTTATCCTGCCGCGACAAATAGGCTTTTAGCAAATTTCCGTAGGCGCGTAACGCGGGCGGCTCGGAAGCGTACTCGGGATAGGTCAAAGATTTTGTGCGGACAAAGATTAGCGTAATGCCATTTTCCTGCGCGAGTTGAATCATGGGCGGCAGGAAAGACTTCCCATTTTGCTTCTCGAAATTCATGAATTCGGGCGAATATATATCTTCCACCGCCTGACTGAGCGCCGCCGCGCCAACGTCTTGTTTTCCAAAAATGGAATTGAGCGCTTCGTCGGCGCATTCGGCTGAGCAATTTAAGAGTGCGGCGGGCGCTTTATAACGGACGTTCGAGTCTATTTCGCTGCGAATGTCCCAGCGCGCGCCGTAAATAGGGAGGTACTGCTCCGCGATTTTTTCAGCGGTATTCATTTGGTTGATGAACGCTAATTGCGCCACTAGCGGCTCGCTGCGTTTTGCGTACTCGTCCAGTAAATCAAAATAGCGTCCTGTAGTGTGCTGGGCGGGGATGGTTAATTTCGTGTCGCGGAATAGCACCACGATGTATTTTGGAACGGGCGTGGATTCCAGAATCTCATTTTTGATGATCAAATACCATATTGCCGAACCCGCGCCGGGCAGCCCCGCGCTGTACGTTTTTACGCCAAGTTGTTCCGAAAGTTTTTCATTATCTACGCCCACGAAAAGAATGGAATCGCCGACCAGAACAACTTCAGGTTGTTGGCTGGTGATGTCGTTGGCGAATTTCCTTTTTACGGCAGGGTCGAATTGCGGTCCCAGCGGTTTTGGGTACGGCATGTCGTAGTATCTAGGTAGGAAGAAGCCGCCGAGCAGCAAAGCGCCAAACAGGTATAAGAGATATTGCGAGAGGACGGGCTGTTTCTTCATCAAAATTGGAAGTAGATAAAATCGGGCGAGGATGAGTTAATGAAGACGATGGTCATTAACGTCGCGGCGGCGAAATAAATCGCTTGCAGCGTCGCGTATTTTTCAAAGTACTGATCCAATAGAAGTTTGACGATTAGCGTAGAGGCGTAGAAACTTATCATCACGAGCAGAACGAAACTCGCGATCAACTCGTTTGAGTTTCGATAAAGCGGCGCGTGAAGCAGCGCGTTCCAAAGCCAGTCGAGCGAAACGGCGCGGAAGATTATGAAACTGAAAACTATTAGCGAGAACATGAGCAGCCATGCGAGGATTTGTTTGACCGCGCCTTTTGGTTTCCAATCTCCGCGCGCGCCAAAGACTTGATATAGGACGATTAACACGCCGAAATATAATCCCCAGACGATGAGCTTCCAGCCGACGCCGTGCCATAACCCGCTGACAAGCATGGTGACAAGCGGCGGGATGGATTGAATTAAAACGTCGGGGAAAATATCCTTTCGCTTCAGCAATGCACGGCGCAGGGGAAAGAAAATATAATCGCGCAGCCATGTCGACAGCGAGATGTGCCAGCGATTCCAAAATTCGCTCGGCGTGAAGGAAAGATAGGGGCGGTTGAAATTCTCT
>JAQTWR010000078.1 GCA_028689195.1 Anaerolineales bacterium
CAGCGACGGCTGGCCCCAATGGGCTTCATCCATTGAAGAATATGAGCAACTTTTTTCAGATTGTGTAGGAAAGAAAGCAATTGGCGAGGCTTCGCCGTTTTATTTTTCAGACCCTGAAAGCGCGGAAAAAATAAGCGCGGCATTAGGGAGAAATGCGAAAATCGTCATCGCGTTGCGGAATCCTGCGAAGCGCGCTTATTCGCACTGGGCGCATGAGCATTATAAATATAATCGCGATCCGCTTTCCTTCCACCAAGCGCTGGAATTGGAAGATGAACGCGCAAACTCCGCCGAGACGCGCAAATTGAAGCATTATTATTCCGGCATTTTTCACTATGTTTGGGTCAGCATGTACGCGGATAAAGTTCAACAGTATATGGATATGTTTGGCAGACAAAACGTGAAGGTGATTATTCTCGAAGAATTTATCAAATCACCTGGAGAACAATTTGCCGCTCTATGCCGATTTTTAGAGATTGACGATTCTGTTACCCTTGAATTAACTCAATCCAACGCGGCGAGTGAAACGCTTTCGCCCAATTTAACGCGGGCGATTTCTAAAATCAATCAATCAAAATTGTTTGTATCTCTATATCAAAAAATGCCATTCGTTTTAAAGAAACTAATTTTCAATACAGGGAATGCGCTTTTTGAAGCGCTGCAGCGACCGCTAAAGAAAAAATCCGCCGTAGAAGATAGTTTGGACGAAAAAACTTACCAACAATTGATGCAAGGTTTTCTGCCCGACATTCATAAATTGGAAAAAATTCTGGAGCGCGATCTGTCCGTTTGGTATCGCGCAGCGTAGAGTGATTCGGGTGTTGCCAAAAAAACGATTGGCGCAAAATAAAAATTTATACCTTGCGCAACTTCCGCCCTGCAAACACAATCCAAACGCCCACGAAAACCGCCACAGCGCTGAGGTAACCCAATCCGCGAGAGATCAGCGCGAAGCGACCCGCGTCAGGCGCGGATATGCCAGTTTGAATCAATAGCCCAACCCAGCCCCATTCAATCACGCCAAGATTTCCAGGCGTAATGGTAAATATCACCGAGAGTTGCAAAGCGGAAAAAATACCGGTAATTTGAATAAAGGTGGCGGTTAATCCAAGCGCGCTGCTGATCATATACGCGCGCAATGCAAGGATGATGAATTTTACAAATGAATTAAGGTAAAGGCTCGTCATCAGCGAATTGTCAAATAAACCGGCGTTCAGTCCTTCATTGAATATCCCCATAATTTTTTGCGCGATTTTGTTGGAAAATTTCAGCGCGCATACTTTTTGAATAACGATAAAGGTATAGCGGCTGAACAAAATATACATTCCCGCGACAAGCAAAGCCTCGAAAAACAGCCATTGATAAAAATTGATTTTCCAAAAAATGACCATAATCCCCGGAACAAGAAACGCGAAGGATACGGTCACATCATGGACTTGCGAGATCAAAGCGGTGACGGCGCTTTTGGGGGCGCTGGCGTTTCCAAAAAACTTCAATGACAGGCTGCGAATAATCAGGTTGCTAAGTTGAATTGGAATAAACAACCCAAGAACCGCGCTCATTGTCGAATAGGCTAAATAAAAAAGATACGCGGGGGTGTTTTCAGCGGTAGAGACGCGCTCGACGGTTAATCGCCAGTTTTGCGCGCCCAACATAATATTAAATAAAACGCCAAAAATTGCAGCGGACAGCGCCCAAAATGGAAGATTTTGAATGTCGGCAAATAAGGAGGATAGGTCAAGTCGCGCGTAGGTCAATAATATTTTTATTAGAAAAATGCCAAGCGCAATTGCCGCGGCGCTGATGAATGCGATTCTAAAAGTCTGGCGGGTTTTGTTTTCCAAAATAAAATTATCCGCTTTTCTTTCCGTGAATTTTCAAGCCGAGCATACTTAAGACGAAACTGGTCAGCATAATTTGTCCGCCGGTCATAATGGCGAGACTGCCGCCGTATACAAGGCGAATGCTTCTATCGTATCCAAGTTTTGCGAAACCGCCGGGGGCGACCGAAACATTGACGGAGAAGACGATTAATCCAATCCCTAACGCTAAAATTAACACGCCGACAATCAACCCCGTTTCGAGCGTAAAGTATTTGAATAAATTGAAAAAGCCCGGCTTTTTAGGAAGCAATCCGGTATTGTATGCAAACACTCTGGTAATCGCCGCAAAAGAGAGCGTGGTTAATCCTAGCATCATAATTGTCCCCGTGATGATGAAACTGTGAAAGTCAATGAGGCGAAAGCCGATATTAACCGGACCCGCAAACAGCGCTACGCTGAATATGCCGCCGAGAATGGTCATAAATAATCCCGGGTAGAGGAACAGCCACGTGGGGCTGTACATCAACAAAAAGCGCAGATGCCGCCAACCATCGCGGAAGCTGCGGAGGTGAGGCGGTCTATCGCGCCCGTCAGGGAATAAAATTGTTGGGACTTCGCACACTTTCATTTCAAGGATGGACGACTTGATGACGATCTCGCTGGCGAGTTCCATTCCCGTTGTTTGCAAATCCATTTTTTCGATGGTTTCTTTTGTAAATCCGCGCAAGCCGCAGTGAAAATCATTGGCGGGCGTTTCGAAAAAAAGTTTTCCAAGAAAAGATAAGATGGGATTCCCAATATATCTGTGATGCCAGGGCATCGCGCCTTTTTTGATCCCGCCTTTGAAGCGATTGCCCATGACGAGATCGTACCCTTCGCGCAATTTTTCGATAAACGGCATCAGGTTTTCGAGATCGTAACTATCGTCCGCGTCAACCATGATGATGTATTTTCCGCGCGCGGCTTCAAACCCGCCGCATAAGGCATTGCCGTATCCTTTTTGTTCGATGCGAACGACTCTTGCGCCAAGCGATTCCGCGATCTCTACCGAACGATCAGCGCTGCCGTTGTCGGCAACAATCACTTCGCCCTTGACCTTTCCCTTTTTCAGCGAGTCCAAAGCCTTTTTAACGCAAATTCCAACCGTGCGCTCTTCGTTGAGGCAGGGCATTACAACGCTGACTTCTATTTTTGACGAAGTTGATTTTGTTTTGATTTGCATACTCATTATTTTCTGTTAGATGATTTTATTTTTCGAGTTTACCATACCGCCAACGACTTTTTAGTACAATACGACTATGCCAGATTATTTAATTCCCCTCTCCGAAATCCGCCGCGAAATAACGGTAGCCAACTCGCGCTTTATCGCCACGCTTGCGCCCGCGTTGAGCATTGACGAAGCGCGCGCGTTCATGGCGCGCATCCGCAAAGAATTTGCAGACGCCACGCATAATGTGCCTGTGTACATCATCGGCGGCGGAAACACCGTGACCGAATATTTTTCCGACGATGGCGAACCATCGGGGACGGCGGGAAAGCCCGCGCTGGCTGTCCTGCGCGGCAGCGGACTCGGCGATGCGGTTCTGGTCGTTACGCGCTATTTTGGCGGAACGCTGCTCGGCACAGGCGGATTGGTCAAAGCGTACACCGAATCCGCGCAGGTGGTCGTGAAAGAGGTCGGGCGCGGACGTAGAGTCCTCGCGCACGCGGTAATGCTCGCCATCCCCTATAACTTGCTGGAACGCGCGCGGCTGCTTGCGGCGCGTTTGGGCGCGGAAATACTCGGCGAAGATTTTGCCGCGGATATTACGATGACCCTGCAAATTCCCGTTGATGCGTTTGACGCTTTTCAAAACGAAGTGCGCGAACTTTCTGCGGGGAAAATACGGGCGGAAATTATCGAGACGAAAGAGATCATCGCGCCGATCTAGGATTTTACAAATCCTTCATAATTCCATCGCATTTTTACCACCCGATTTTTTATTAATTCTATAGAATCGCGGACATTCAAACACAAAGGAGTTTTGCGAATGTCCAAACAGACCAAAATAAAATTAACGCTTGACATTCTGACCTTCGTCGCGTTTTTGATTTCGATGGATCCGCGCACCAGCGGAATCCCCGTTCACGAATGGCTGACCATCGCGCTTGCCGCCACGCTTGTCGTTCATCTTCTCTTGAATTGGAATTGGATCGTCGAAATAACAAACCGCCTTTTTGCCAAAGGCAAAGGGATGAACGGCGCGCGCGTGAATTACGTTTTGAACTGGGCTTTGTTTATAGACGGCGTGCTGATCATGCTTTCGGGAGTGATGATCTCGCAGGCGGTAGCGCCCGCTTTGGGATTTACCATGCCGGAAGATTTCTCGTGGCGCGGACTGCACGAGGTCTCGACGAATTTATCCATGTTGCTGATGGGATTGCACGTCGCCTTGCATTGGAGTTGGTTTGTATCCACAGTCAAGCGTTTGTTTGCGCGCAAGGAATCGCAGCCAATACCCGCGAGCGCATTTATGAATGAAAAGGACGCGCAGGCATGAAGACTTTATTCCGCATACTCGTTATTCTTGTCGTCGCTTCGCTGATAGGCGGCGTGATCTTCGCCCTGGTGAATATGAACGACTCTGCGTCTCAGCAGCGCTCCGCGTTTCAACGCCCCGAAGGGGAGCGCCATCGCCCGGAAGGCGGAGACCGCGACAGACTCGGCGGCAGTATTTTTCTACCCTTTGGGATGATCAAAAATTTGGCGGTTATTTCGATCATCGCCGCGATATATCTGAATGTGGGGAAGTTGTTTGCAGGCAAGAAGAGCAGTAAACAAGTAAATACATAAACTATTATCTAACGTCAATCACTGAAAAACGCTCCCTCAGGGTGACATGCTGATGTTTTTGGCTTATCCATTATTCACGTTATCTAAAGCGCCGCCAATCTTATAACCATTCGCATCCCCTTTCCCTTTTCGCTTTCAGCCCAAATTTTTCCCTTGTGCATTTCGATAATGGATTTTGTAATGGCAAGCCCCAAGCCCGAACCGCCTGCGTCGTGATCGCGCGTGCGGGATTCGTCTGTGCGGTAGAAGCGGTCGAAGATGCGCGCGGCTTCTTCGGGCGCGATTCCTTCGCCGTTATCTGCGATTGCGATTTCAATTTCGTCCCCGATTTGTTTCGCAGATATGACCACGCGCCCGCCTTCGGGCGTATGGCGCAGCGCGTTATCGAGAATATTCGTCAGCGCCTGCGAGAAGCGTATCGGGTCGAGATTCGCTTGAAGGAAAACAGGAGCGGCTTCAAGGTCGAGCGTGACGCGCCTGCTTGAAAATGGAATCAAATAATGGGACTGGATATCGCTGAGAAATTTGTTGATCTCGACGGGTTGAAATTCCGCCGAAAGTTCGCCCGCATCGGCAAGCGATAAGGTTCGCAAGTCGTTCACAAGATTTTCCAGCCGCTCGGCTTCTTCGCGGATGATTTCAAAATTTTCGGCGGACGGAGGCAGCACGCCGTCATGCACGGCTTCGGCGTGACCGATGATGAGGCTGAGCGGCGTGCGAAGTTCGTGCGCGATGTCGGCGGTCATTTGTTTGCGCAGGTTGAGCGAGCGCGCAAGGTCGTCGTTCATTTTGTTGAAGGATGCCGCAAGGTCTCCGATTTCGTCGCGCGAACGCACTGGCACTTGCTGGTCGAATTTTCCGTTTGCGATTTCATGCGTGGCTTTTGTGAGCTCGCGGATGGGGCGCGTGATGGTGCGCGAAAGAATTGCGCCGAGAATGAACGCGAGGATGATCGTGCCGATTGCGCCGAGTAAAATTGAATTATTGATGCGGTGGATGAATTGATCTTCGAGCGGATTTCTGTTAGGCGGCGCGTTGATTATAAGAACGCCAACCGTTTTCTCTTCGACTTGAATCTTCGCGCCCGCGTTAAGTTCGCCCGCTTTTATCTTTTCTCCAATGCGGTGATTTTCCCCCGCGACAAGAATATTTCCGCTCGTATCTGCAATTGAGAAAAACAGCCTGCGGTCCAGGTCGGCGTTGAAACGGTCGCGGTCGAATAGCGCCTCGACTCCGTCCCATGTTTGCTTTTCCTGATAATATTTTGCGATTTGGCTTACCAGCTCGCTCTTGTATTTATCGCTGACAAACCGATTGAATTCGCGGTTGGTGGAAATGCGCGTAAATAGCGCGATGACGCCCGTGCTGAACAGGCTGACCACAAGAATGGCGAGAATTAACTTGGTGGTAAGTTTCATGTAGAGCCTTTGCGCAAACGGTAGCCGACGCCGTACATGGTCTCGATATAATGCGGATTGCGCGGGTCGGGTTCGATCTTGGCGCGCAGGTTTTTGATGTGCGTGTCAATGGTGCGCTCATAGCCTTCGTAGCGCACGCCTTGAATCACGTCGAGCAGGTCGAGGCGCGAGAAGACCCTTCCCGGCGCAGACAGGAGCGCGGCGAGCAGGTCGAATTCTGAAGGCGTAAGATCAACGGAACGTTCGCCAATCGTCACTTCGCGGCTATCGCGGTCGAGCGTAATATCGGCGGCTTTGAGCGTTTTCTTTGCCGGCTCGTTTTTTCCCGCGCGTCTCAATATGTTGCGGACGCGCGCCATGAGTTCGCGCGGCTTGAATGGTTTGGTCACATAATCGTCCGCGCCGAGTTCCAGCCCGATGACTTTGTCGTCGTCTTCCACTTTGGCGGTGAGCATGATGATGGGCGTGTCGTTTTCGGCGCGGTGCGCGCGCATAAAATCATAGCCGTTCATTTCGGGCATCATAATATCCAGAATGATCAGGTCTGGTTTTTCTTTTTGCGCGATGGGCAGGGCTTCTTTGCCGTTATAGGCGGCAACTACGCGATACCCCTCCTGCGCAAGATAACTCTGCACAAGCGAGACAAGGCGTTTTTCGTCGTCAACAATCAGGATGGTTTGAGGCATTAGAGAATAGAAATTGGTAATTGGTAACTGGTAATTGAATTATGCCACAAGGCGCGTGAAGAAATTGTGGGGATTTTGCAGAGAAAAACATCCGCCTCGTTATGGGGCGGATGTTTGATTCTATTTACCGATTTGATTCTACGCTTCAGAATTTTTCTCTTCGGCGTTTGGCGGCGCGGATTCGCCGACCGCCGCGCTTGGCTGCGCTTCGCGGACAAGTTTCCAACCGCTGTTTTTGACGAGCTTATAGCCGAGCCAGATCAACGCGCCGAACGCAAGCAGGCGGAGAAATCCAAACAGGGGAGGGAAGAATCCGCCGCGCCTGTCGAAATTTCGACCGTCGTTAAATCCGCGCATGGGATTGTTTCGCGGGTTGAATCCCTGCGCGCGCGGATTCTCCATCCAGCCGTTTGGCGGCGCTGGGTCAAATCCCTGCGCGTGCGGGTTGACCATTTGCCCGCCCGGGTTTGCATCCTGTAATCTTTGCGCGCGGAAGTCCTGACGCGGAAGGAAGGTCGCATTTTGAGTCATGCCGAGTCGGAAGCCTGCCGCCGCTACGCCAGCCAGTACAACGAGCGTGAGCAGGACGGTTAGCGTTATCCACAGCCATTTTTTTGTTTTCATATTTTCTCCTTTGATAAAATCTGCCTTTCGTTTTCGTGTCGAAAGATTTCTAATCCTATTTTCCCATCGGAGAATTATGCGCGGGTGAAGAAAATATGTGGAGAATGTGGGGAGGAAGGACGGGAATTTCCAACCTTCGACTGTTACTCATACGCCAGCGTATCTCTCACGGTCAATCTCGACGCGCGTCTTGCGGGCAGCGCGCTTGCAATCGAGGCAAGGACAATGGTGAAGACCAGCCACGCGACGATGCCGCTTACGCCATAAACGGTAGGCATGGGCGCCGTCATTACCGCCATGCCCACGCTGTAACATAACGCGTTTGTGATAGGGAAGGACAGCAGGATGCTGAACGCCCAACTAATCAGCCCGACCATCAGCCCTTCGACAATGACGATGCTTTGGATGTCCATATTGCTTGCGCCGATGGCGCGCATTACGCCGATCTCGCGCGTGCGCTCCAGCACGTTGATGCTCATGGTGCCGGTCAAGCCAAGCCCGCCGACGACCGCGATGAGACTCGCCATAACCAGCATAAAGTAAACCAGAATATCGGTCGTCGCTTTTTGGTTGGAGATGAATTCCGAGCCGAGCTGCGAGGCTGTGACTTGAATGCCGCGCGATTCATACAACGCCGTCAATTGATCGTTGACCCTTTTTTGAGTCAGCGCGTCATGCTGTTTGGTCAACACGCGCAGGGAATAGACCTGCCCGGGCGCGCCGACCACCTTGCTGATGTATTCGTAGTTGACGTACAACAGCGGCGGACTGACGTTGCCCGTAATCGAGTAAAAGCCGATAATGCGCCACTTTGTTTCTTTGCCGTCTATCTTGATCGCGAGCCAATCGCCGATTTTCAGGTCGGGGAAAATATTGAGCAGGTGATTGCCGATGACGATGGCGTTTTCATCGCCCGTCGTCAGCCAGCGTCCCGCCGTGATGACGGGGTCAATCAAGGTGGAAGTCGAAGGCGGCGCGACAAATAAAATCTGCGTGCCAGCCGCGTCTTGATCCGAAATCAGGGTGCCGGGGTACTCCGTCCAACCTTCCACGCTTGAAACGCCGGGGACGCTTTGGGCAAGGGAAGCGACCTCGTCGAAGCGGTAATACCGCCCGAAGGAAGTGTTGATGTCGGCGAGGAAATACCCTTGAATATCTTCGATGGCTTTGTCGAAAGACGCCCACAGGTTGTAAACGCCAATGAAGATGGCGCCGCCCAGCACCAGCGAGAACAGGGTCAGGCTGAGGCGCAGTTTGCGGCGAAAGACGTTTCGCAGCGACAGGCGCATCGGGCGCGGAATCCACAGCGAACCTTTGCCGACGCTTTTACTCTTTCGGCTCGCATTCCTGCCGATGCCATAATCGCTGATTGCCTCGCGCACCGTAATGCGGACGCTGTTGTAGACGGGCCACATCGCCGCAAGCAGCGGCACGAGCAGCGCCACAAGCGCCTGCTGGATAATCGTCGCGGGGTAGTATCGGATTGGCAGCGGCGCGAAATTCAAATAGGCAGCCATCCCGCCGCCGATATTTTGCGCCGCCGCTTTTGCCAGTGGCGCAGCGATTGCGAACGCGGCGAAACCGAAACATAATATCAACACAAGATACATGCCGAAGAGCTGCGCGTTCCCGCCGCCGATCGCTTTCATAATTCCAATTTGGCGCGTTTGCTGCGTCATAATGGCTGTGATGGTATTGATAATCAGAAAGCCGCTGAGAAAAACGGTCAAGTAACCCAGAACGCCCAGCACAAAGAAAATACCCTGCGAGATGTTCCACGCAAAATGATGTCCGGGCTGGTAGACGTTTACAAAATATATTTCCAAACCGGCGCGTTCCATTCTGTCTGCGACGGCTTGCGCTACTTCGGTGACGTGCTTTGCGTCGGTTTGATTCTGCGCCACGCTGACAGCCAGTTGATTGTACGAGCGCGATCCGCCGAGCCAAACCAGCGTATCAGGCGTAACGTAGGCGCTGATTTGGTTTGCGAGAGATCGGAAGAG
>JAQTWR010000079.1 GCA_028689195.1 Anaerolineales bacterium
TATCCGTGCCAAACAGTTCCAAGCCGCACTGAGAGAAGATTACCCCCTCAAAGTCCTCGCAGCTGGCAATTAAGATGCGATTGCCCTGAAATGAAACAGCCATGCTTCAATCTTCGCATTTCACATTATTTTATGACTGTTTTTATCAGATTTATTTTTATCCGTAACTTCCTTGTGACGCCTGTGTTTCTAAAAAAAATAACAAAGAAGATATGTTTGGTGACAAATACGTATTTCACCCCATAATTGCGAGGCGTGATTGGGTATGAGTAAAAGGCTGTTTATTCCATTGGACGATTTGCCTTTCTTTGAGGCGACATCATCGCGCGCATGGTCCCTGACAAAAAGTAAAGGGGCTGAAATTATCCCGCCGCGAATACCCAACCTCGCCGACAAAGAAACCAAACGCGCGACAAAAAAACATATTGAAACGCTGCCAGAAAAATTAGAGACCGTGGAATCGCGCGTCTCTTTTTTGATTCATAAAAAATCCATTATGTGCGGCATCGCGGACTGGGCAGGCAGAATATTCACAAACGCAGGCGTTGCTGTTCTTCCCGCAAAAGGAGAGGCGAAAACAGGGAGATAACTTTCACATCATTGGTCCGGCAGAAAATGGTATTCATATACCAGCAGTCGTAGCATTCTAAAAAAATCAAATTTAGATTGATCAAAGGAGAGATTTTCTCATGGCTACAAAACCTGCAGAACAACCCGAAGAAAAAGCCCAAGGCTTGCCGCGAATTATTTTCGCCTCCGCAGCGGGAACAATGATCGAGTGGTACGATTTTTATATTTTTGGCAGTCTCGCCTCAGTTATCGCGAGCAAATTTTATTCGACCGGCACGCCCATCGGCGATATGATCGCCTGGCTGGCGACGTTTGCGGTTGGCTTCATTGTACGTCCCTTCGGCGCGATCGTATTTGGGCGCGTCGGCGACTTGATTGGTCGTAAATACACCTTCCTTGTCACCATGACATTAATGGGGCTTTGTACTTTTGCCGTAGGTCTCCTCCCAACCAGAGAAGTGCTTGGAGATTGGGCGGGCATCCTTCTTATTAGCCTGCGCATTCTACAAGGCTTGGCGCTCGGCGGCGAATACGGCGGCGCGGCGACATACGTGGCGGAACACTCCCCGCACGACCGACGCGGCTTCTATACCAGTTGGATTCAAATCACCGCCACGCTGGGCTTATTCATGTCTCTGGGCGTGATCTTGATCACCCGTAAAGCTCTGGGCGAAGAGGGATTCTCGGCATGGGGCTGGCGCGTTCCCTTCCTAATTTCTATTTTATTGGTTGGGCTTTCGTTGTGGATCCGCTACTCGCTGCGCGAATCCCCGATGTATGACAAGCTCAAGAAATCGGGCGGTATTTCCAAGAATCCGCTCAAAGAAAGTTTTGGCAACCCCTATAACCTCGGCTACGTTTTGCTTGCGCTCTTTGGCGCGACCATGGGACAGGGCGTTGTGTGGTACACGGGTCAGTTCTACGCCCTCTTCTATCTGCAAAAAATCTACGGCGTTGACCTCGTAGCCTCCAACATGATCATCGGCGGCGCGCTGCTCTTTGCAACTCCTTTCTTCGTCGTCTTCGGACATCTCTCAGACAAGATCGGCAGAAAACAGATCATCCTTTGGGGCATGATTTTAGCGGTTCTTACATGGCTGCCAATCTACAGAGCCATGGAAGGTTATGCGCCGTTTATTAATTTCAACGCCGCCAAGGACGCAGTGAACACGGCAAATCCGGCTTATAGTCCCTTCATGCTTGGACTGTTCATCTTCATTCAGGTAATTTATGTAACGATGGTCTATGGACCCATTGCGGCTTATCTTGTGGAACTCTTCCCCACCAAGATCCGCTACACTTCCATGTCCCTGCCCTATCACATTGGAAACGGCGTATTCGGCGGCTTGGTTCCGATCATTGGCTTGTCCATGCTCGAGGCTGCCAAAGCAGGCTCCACAAGTTGGATGGCTCCGATTGCGGCGCCTTTCGGACATTATGCCGGTTTGCTGTACCCAATGTTGATCGCGGCAATCTGCGCGGTGGTCTGCTTCTGGAAAATGCCAGAAACCTATAAAGTGGACATCTCCTCAGACGCGTCTGTGGCTTCCATCGGAACTGGAAAAGTAACTTCCGGCGATTAGTTTTATGTAACTCATGGATAATGGTGATAGCCGCTTCATGAAGCGGCTATCACCCGCATTTATTTTTCGGGAGACTATCAAATGAATCTAACCAGTCCAATTGTCAATCGCTGGATACAGGACGGCAAGGACAATCCCGAAGCGTTCTGGGAACGCGCCGCAGAAGAACTGCACTGGTTCCGCACATGGGACAAAGTATTCGAGTGGGATTATCCGAACTTCAAATGGTTTGCGGGCGCGCAGACCAATCTTTCGTATAACGCGCTCGACGCGCACGTCAAAAAAGGCTGGGGCGGGCATACCGCGCTAATCTACATGAACGAACGCGGCGAGAGGCGGCTCTTCACTTATTCCAAACTTTTACACGACGTAGAAAAGATCGCGGCTTCGCTGCGCGGTATGGGACTCTCCAAAGGCGACCGCGTCACCGTCTACATGCCCACCTGCCCCGAAGCGATCATGCTCATGCTGGCGGTTGTCCGCATTGGCGCGATTCACTCGGTAGTGTTTGCGGGCTTCGGCGAAAAAGCGCTGGGCGACCGCGTGCAAGCGAGCGGCTCGCGGCTGGTCTTCACCGCAGATATTACCTACCGCAAAGGCAAAGACGTTACGCTAAAGAACATCGTGGACGGCGCGTTGGAACAGGTCGAGAACAGCGTCGAGCATGTAATCGTTTTGAAGCGCGGCGCGGAATCCATCCCGATGAAAAATCCGCGCGATATTTCCTGGGATGAATTTCTCGACCATGCGGCGGGGCAATCGGGCGAGTGCGTCCCGATGGAAGCGAACGAACCCGCGTTCATCCTCGCCACTTCAGGCACAACCGCCAAACCCAAATTGGCGATTCACACGCACGGCGGATACCAAGTCCACATTGCGAGCATGGCGCGCTGGGTCTTCGGACTCAAGCCGACGGACGTTTGGTGGTCAACCTCGGATATTGGCTGGATCGTGGGACATAGTTATATCGTCTACGCGCCGCTCATTGTCGGATGCACCACGCTGGCGTTTGAAGGCGCGCTCGACCACCCAAGTTCCGAATCAAATTGGAAAGTCGCCATCGAAGAGTTTTCCGTCAGCGGCGTGTTTACCTCGCCGACGGCGGTGCGCTTGCTCATGCGTTACGGCGACCTGCCGTTGAATTCGGTCAACCACGATAACTTGGAACGAATCTTTTGCGCGGGCGAAGTATTGAACGCGCCCGCATGGGATTGGCTGCAAAACAAGATTCTCAAAAATCGCATTCCCGTTATTGACCACATGTGGCAAACCGAAACGGGCGGTCCGGTTTTCGGCAACCCGTACGGGCTTGGCATGTTGCCCATTAAAGCAGGCTCCGCGACCATTCCGCTGCCGGGCATCGAAGTGGAAGTGATGACGATGGAAGGCGAGCCGTGCGCTCCCAACGAAAAAGGGATCATGGTTATCAAGCGCCCCTTCCCCGGATTGACTCCTGCGCTGTGGGGCGAGCCCGAACGATATGGGAACGATTATTGGAATAAGATTCCCAACGTCTATTACACAGGCGATTCCGCGCACATTGACGACGACGGCTACGTCTGGTTCGCGGGACGCGCGGATGAAATCATCAAGATCGCGGGGCATCGCATCGGGACGATTGAAGTCGAAACCGCGTTCCTGACGCATCCCGCAGTCGCAGAATCGGGCGTGGTCGGCAGACCCGATGAAATTCGCGGCGAAGTGATTTCCGCGTTTGTGCTGCTCAAAAACGGATTCAACGCGTCAGCCGAATTGAAAAAGGAATTACTCGACACAGTCCGCCACGAACTTGGACCCGTAGCGGTCATCGGCGAGTTGAATTTTGTCAGCATGTTGCCCAAGACGCGCAGCGGAAAGATTATGCGCCGCGTGCTGAAAGCCGTCACCATTGACAAAGAACCCGGCGACATCACCACCATCGAAGACGAAGGCTCGGTGACAGAAGCGCGTCAAGCGTGGCAGCAAATGAAGGAAGACCTGGCAAACAGCGCGTAAGAAACGCGGCGCGGCGCGCAAATCTACAAACCAAAGCGGATTGGATTAGAATAGCCGCTAAGACATCAAACATAGGAGGCTCGCATGGCTAAGAAAAAAATGGAAGGCGAAGTTTATTATCCGTCGGAGGAAGTCGTCGCGCAGGCGCGTTTGAAGGATTGGGACGCCCTCGCGGAAAAAGCCGAAAAAGACCTGGAAGGTTTTTGGGCTGGCGAAGCCTCTGAATTGGAATGGTACAAAAAGTGGGATAAGGTTCTGGACGATTCCAACAAACCGTTCTTCAAATGGTTCGTGGGCGCAAAGACGAACATCGTCCACAATGCCGTTGACCGCCACCTCAAAACGCATCGCAAAAATCAACTCGCGTTGATCTGGGAATCGGAAGACGGCAAGCAGGAACGCACATTCTCATATTACTCGATGAACCGCGAAGTCTCGCGCATGGCAAACATCATCAAATCCATGGGCGTGCAAAAAGGCGAGCGCGTTACCATTTACATGGGGCGCGTGCCTGAGATCGTCTTTGCGATGCTGGCTTGCGCCAAGATCGGCGCGATTCACTCGGTAGTGTTCGGCGGCTTTTCGGTGGACGCGCTGCAAGGGCGCATTGACGACAGCGCTTCAAAACTGGTCATCACCTGCGACGGCTCGTATCAAAACGGAAAAATCGTCGAACTCAAAAACATTGTGGACGAATCCATCAAACGCTGCCCGTCCGTAGAAAACGTCATCGTCGTCAAACGCACAGGGCAGCCCGTCAATATGGAAGCGGGACGCGATCACTGGTATCACGATTTATGTTCGCTGCCCATCGCCAACGGAAAATGCCCGACGGAAGTTCTGGACGCGGAAGACCCGCTCTTCATCCTTTATACCTCCGGTTCGACGGGAAAGCCGAAAGCCATTCTGCACACGCACGGCGGCTACATGGTCGGCACATACTCCACGCTCAAATACGTCTTCGACGTGAAAGACGAGGATCGCTGGTGGTGTACCGCCGACCCGGGCTGGATTACGGGACATTCCTACATCGTATACGGACCCATGATCAACGGCGCGACGTCCATGCTGTTTGAAGGCGGACCGACGTTCCCCTATCCGAATCGCTGGTGGCAGGTCGTCGAACGGTTTGGCATTACCATTTTCTACACCGCGCCGACCGCCATTCGCGGATTGATGCGATTTGGCGAAGCGTGGCCCAACAAGCACGACCTCTCCTCTTTGCGCCTGTTAGGCACGGTCGGCGAGCCGATCAACCCAGAAGCGTGGAAGTGGTACTACCGCGTCATCGGCAAAGAGAAATGCCCCATCATTGATACATGGTGGCAGACCGAGACCGGCAACTTTATGATTACGCCGACTCCTGTTGTGCCGCTGAAACCGGGTTCGGGTACGCGCCCCTTCTTCGGGCAAAAAGCCGAAATCGTGGACGAGCAAGGCGCCCCCGTCCCAGACGATACGGAAGGCTACCTCACCCTGTTGAATCCGTGGCCCGCGATGTTACGCACAATCTACGGCGACGACGAGCGCTATGTAAATCAATATTGGAGCAAATACCCCGGGCGTTACACCACAGGCGATTCAGCCAAGCGTGACGCGGACGGCTACTACTGGATCATCGGGCGCGTGGACGATGTGATTAAAGTATCGGGTCACAGACTCGGCACCGCAGAAGTAGAATCCGCGCTGGTGAGTCATCCCGCCGTTGCCGAAGCCGCCGCAATCGGTTTGCCGCATGAAGTCAAAGGACAAGCCATTTACACCTTTGTCATCCTGCGCTCAGGGTTCGCCCCCTCCGCCGATTTGGGCGAAGAATTGCGTCAGCATGTCTCCAAACACATGGGACCCATCGCGCGCCCCGAAGAAGTCAAATTCCTCGATAAGTTACCCAAGACCCGTTCGGGAAAAATCATGCGCCGCGTGTTGAAAGCCCGCGCGCAAGGCTTGCCCGAAGGCGATATTAGCACGCTGGAAGAGTAAGAAACCGCAACAAGAAAAAACTCCGAGGTCGTAAAGCCTCGGAGTTTTGTTTTTTATATTCCACCGCGCGTCCGCATAACTTCGCGGATTTCTCTCTCCAGCGCATCGGCTTCTTTTTCGAGTTCGCCCAACTCGCCCAACATAAACTCGCCTACCGACGTATCCTCTAGCGAATTGATATTAATCCGCACGTTGTAACCCGCGGCGGTCAGCGCGGCGCGCGCCATTGCAAAGCCCGACATCGCGTCGCTGATGGCGTTGAGATTTCCGTGCTTCGCGCATTTGAGCGCGAGTTCCATCACCTTGAGCGCGTCTTCGGAAACATGCAAGGGAATATGCGCGGCGTTGAGCGTGGCTTGAACGATAGCCGCATTACGCGCCGATTTTTCTTCGTCGGTGTCCTTTGGCATTTTGAAAGTCGCCATCAAAACCTCGAAGGATGCGGCGTCGTCGCCTACGGCTTGGGTTAATTCCTTGCGAAGATTCTCCGCGACCACGCGAACCGCCTGCATTTCGGCTTCAACTTCGGCATACTTCTTTTTGCCGATGGTAAGCCCCGCAACCATCGCGACAAGTCCCGCGCCCATCGCGCCCGCGTACGCGCCCGCAGAACCTCCGCCGGGGGTTGGCGTCGGCGCGGCTAGTTCCTCGATAAAAGAAGGACAAGGCTGGGCGGGGCTGTCTGATTGATAGAGCCGCGATTCTAAAACCTGCGCCTTATCAAATTGATCCAACTGCGTATACCAAACCGCCGCGTCAGTCAACGCCTCCTGCGGAATCAAACCGACGAGTTCGCTATGATGAATTCCAACGCCGTAGCGCTGCGCCTCGCGTCGAATAAACTCGACAACGCGCGCGATGGGCGTATCGTGAAAGTTCGTAAGGTTCATCGAAATTTGCGCGCGACCATCCACGAGCAAGCCAAGTCCCTTGACATAACGCAGCCCGCCCGACGAATGTCGAATGGATTTGGCGATTTTCTTCGCGATGGATACGTCGTCGGTGGTGAGATAGACATTGAAGGCAATGAGCGGATTGCGCGCGCCGATGACGGTCGCGCCGGCGCTGCCAAGTTTACTGGGACCAAAATCAGGCGCGCGATTCGGATCAACTTCAATATCCACTTTAATTCCCTCATATTGTCCCCTGCGAATATTTTCGAGATTCGCGCGTTCGGGACGGGTGGCGGCGGCTTCGTACAAATAGACGGGGATATTCAATTCGCCGCCCACGCGCTCGCCGAGACGGTTAGCGATGGCGATGCAGTCGTCCATTGTGACTCCGCCAAGCGGGACAAAAGGACAAACGTCCGTCGCGCCCATGCGCGGATGCGCGCCCGTATGCTTGTCGAGGTCAATCAATTCGGACGCGGTCTTGATGGCGCGAAAGGCCGCCTCCTCTACGCCTGCGGGACTTCCCGCAAAAGTCAGCACCGTGCGGTTATGGTCGAGGTCGGAGGAACGGTCGAGCATTTTCACTTCGCTGACCGATTGGATGGCGGCGATAATTTGGTCAATGATTTCGGGACGCCGCGCTTCGGAAAAATTGGGGATACATTCGATGAGTTGGGTCATGGGGTCTCGCGATTAATAAGTTTGAGGCGATAGGATATGACGGGGATTATAATCCTTCAAAACCGACTTCGACGCATTAGTTACGATCAAGAAGGAAAATGTATCATGTCAAACAACCTCACGCTTTACGAAAATAGCCAGCGCAAACAAACGCTTGCCTTCATCCTTTGGTCTTTGTTAATAGCGACTATCGCATTAGGCGTCCTCAATATCACCTTTAAAACATGGGACTCGATTATCGTCTTATTTGGCATGGCTGCGCTTTGCGTCCCCTTGCTTCTTCTCAATTCAAGGGGATACACATTTTTCTCGGCGGCGCTTCTTAGCGTGTTAATTCTTCTGGTTATTAACGTAAATTTGTATGACGGCGACGGCATCCTTGATTCTGGCATTCTTTCATATCCGATTTTTATTTTGATTGGCACGCTGCTTTTTGGCAAACGCGCCGCGCCAATTTTCACCGCCGCTGCGCTTACATCCAGTATGGCAATCGTCTACGCGGAAATTCATGGGCAAATCCACCCAACCCTCCACCCCGCCAAATATAGCGATCTTATCCCCATTGGCATACTTTTTCTAATTGCCGCAACCACGATCTGGGTCATTATTGGAAACATGGAAAAGAATTTGGAACGCGTCAAAAGGTCCGATGCGGAGATACGCGAAACCTATAGTTTGACTCTGGAAGCTTGGGCAAAAGTATTGGAAATCCACGATAAAGAGACGGAGGGTCATAGCCGCCGCGTCGTCGAGTTAAGTATTCGACTGGCGCGCGCTTTAGGCTGCACCGAGGAGCAAATCATTCACCTGCGTCACGGCGCGCTACTGCACGACATCGGCAAAATCGCCATCCCCGATCAAATTCTATGCAAACCCGGCAGGCTGAATGAAAGCGAGATGGAGATCGTAAAAAAACACCCTGAATATGCAAAAAAAATTCTGGACAATATACCTTTCCTGCAACCGTCCGTTGAAGTTGCGTACAGTCACCATGAACGCTGGGATGGACAGGGCTATCCAGAAGGATTAAAAGGGGAGGAGATTCCATTTTTGGCGCGGATATTTACCGTGATAGATCAATGGGACGCGTTAAGCGCAGACCGCGTATATCGCCCTGCGTGGAGCAGGGAAAGGGTAATTGCGTATTTTATAGAAAACAAGGGGAAGATATTAGACCCCAACATCACAAATGTCTTCCTGCAACTTATTTAGACGAGAAGAAGAATATCTGTGGCGATAATCAAGTTATTTTCACAGACAGGGCTTGCCCATTCATGATTTAATAGATGAGGACGTTTCTTTCTCAGTTCTAAAATTTGCCCAGACCAACTGAAATTTTGCCCAGACCAAATTATAATTTGGTCTGGGCAAACCAATTTCCTAATAAAAGTGGGCGACGATATTTATTTACCCCCCGTACGGAACCCAAATATTCTTCACTTGCGTGGCGTGACGTAAAATCTCGTCCATTTCGGGCAGGTCGCCGCTGGCAGACATGACCCACGTCTGCTTCATATTTCCAGCGGACGCAAACTGCGCCGCCTTCTGTCCTTCAGGCGAGCCTGCGTACCAAACAGAATCTACGTCATCGTGTTCGGATAAAGTCTTCGCCAGTTCGTCGCGCGCGCCTGTGACAATATTGAACGTTCCCGCGGGAACGTCGGACGTTTCCAACACTTG